>JAADYW010000219.1 GCA_010092845.1 Chloroflexota bacterium | reverse complement strand
CTGGAATTCATCCGCATTGAGATCCCGGAGGTGGGAGGGGTCAACGTCTCCCAGGTTACCACCGGGCTGATTGTACTGGTGGCGGTTAGCATTCTGGTGTTACGCCATCGTTCGGACAATCTGGTGACGGAAACCTATCCGCCTTACGGTGAGCCGCCTGCTGCCAAGAAGAAGCGGAAATCATCTTCAGGTAGGGGCAAGAGCAGCACAAAATCTGGCAAATCTTCGCGGAAACTCAAGAAGAAGTCGCGTCCTTAGGCCAGATCGCTCGTTCCCGACGCTCCTAACGCTTTGTCCGCATCAATACGAACGGCCAGGACATGGGCCTCGGCGGTAACCTGGCCTTCTGGCCCCAGTTGCGTGAAGACCTTCGTTTTGCGCCCGTGGATTTCCTCGATAACAGCATGTAGGTAGATCGGCTGGTTCAGGGGCGTCGGCTTCAGGTAGCGAACGTCAAGGCGGCCTGTGACATAGGTAATCGACGGTAATGAGCCGTGTTCACGGCCCTCGCTCCTGTAGGCATGTGCGATGGCTGCCCACACACTGTGACAGTCCATCAGCGATGCCACCAGCCCCCCGTACATTACGTTGTCAAAGCCAGCATTGTACTTCGGGTCAGGGTGATGTATCGCGACCACAGCCTGGCCGTCAACTGACCAGTAGCTTTTTAGCTGCAAGCCGAATGGATTGGCAGGTCCGCAGCCGTAACATGTGGCCTGGGGCCATATATCCTGCAGAGCCGTGCCCGTTGTCTGAGGTGGATGCATTGAACTGAACTCCTCATTGGTGCAAAAAATACTGCCAGAGGATCCTATCATACCCCCTGGCATGCTTTCCAGAAACGAGGCAGGTGCTCGGTTATCCTGTCGCGCTCCATTGTCGGTTGATGAAGAAGTTCATGCCCCAGTAGACATTATTCTCGGTTCGGCCGGAAATCGAGACGGTGCGACTGGTGATCGGATAACTATCGGGCCAGGTTGCGGGGATGATGACCTCGGTCTCGAATTGTCCAGAAGCATTAGTCGTAACGGTCTGGAGGACATCGCTGCGCCGGTTGAGCCTGGTCTTCTCCAGATAGAGGTCCACTTCTGTATTGGCGGGGTAATTGTAGCCACGCACCGTGACCGTATCTCCGGGACCTGCGATGGTTGGCACGATGCTGATGGCTGGGACGGCACCGGGTACCGGACGCGAAGGTTGCGGGCGCGGGATGAGGAGCTGCTGACCGGGATAGATGAAGTCGCTGTCGCTCAGGTTGTTGATACGCGCGATTTCAGAAGCTGGTACCCCGAACGCCAGTCCTACGCGGTACAGTCGGTCGCCTTGCTGGACCGTATAGTAGCCAAGAGTGTCGGTAGTATAGGTTCGGCCATTGATCGTGCTCGAAAACGATGTGTTGGGCACAGTACCGGGGACTGTTGGTGGCACGGTCCCGCCGCGAATGACATCATCGGTTGCGGGTTGATCCGTGGTGGGACCGCCGGTTCCGAACTCTTCATCCGGGGCCGGGCGTGCTTCGACCAATCCGTCCAGGCACAGGACGTCGCCGATCTGGATGTAACTGGGGTTCTCGATACTGTTTAGCTGCGCGAGTTCGCCCATATCAACGTTGAAACGCTTAGCGATGCCCGAGAGTGTATCTCCGTCCAAAACCATGTAGGTATTGATGCAGTTGTCGGTGTTGTCCTGGGCTTGTATGGGAGGTGTCGCGGTCAATATCAGTGCTGCTAGCAGTCCAAGGATGGCTAGAACCCGTAGCGGAGCTTTCTGCATTGCAGTCTCCTTTGCGTAGTTATTACTTGTCTCGCATTCTTCTTATTATGGGATAATCAGTGGCAAAAGTCTAGTTGCCCCCATAAGCTAAGCGGCCAGTTAACGAACTGTTGGTAAAACGTTTGCTGTTGGCGGCGGAGAAGTAAGAACGGTCAGGGGCACCGTGGTGCCGCCTGCCGCTGTGCTTTGGATAGATGTTGCCTTGCCTGGACACACGGCGCTATTCGCCGTTCAGAAGCCGTTCCAACGCCCCCACGAAAATAGTGGTATCGAGCGGCTTCGCGAAGTAGCCATCGAAGCCGGCCTCGAGTGCCTTGTCCTTGAGCTCTGGCGTATGGAAGGCGGTGATGGCGATTTTGGGGATGTGGTGTATATCTTGCCACCCTTGGACCACGCCCAGGAGCTCAAAGCCATCCATGCCTGGTAGGGCCAGGTCAATGATCAACGCGTCGAAGTCGGCATCTTCCTCAAGTTTTTGTAGGGCTTCTTCAGCGCTACCCGCCACTGTCGTGTCGATATTGACAGAATTGAGCATCATTTCGACGACTTCAGCGCCGTCCGGCTCGTCTTCGACTACCAGGATCTTCAGGTTTGGCATTTCTGCTATCCTCCCGTGATGAGTTGCTCGAGTTCAGGTATCTCGACCAGTAGATTGAGTAGTTGCTGCAAAAATTTATCGGGGTCCAGCGGCTTGGTCAGGTAGTTGGTGAATCCGGCCATGATCGCGCGCTCGCGGTCACCCGACATGGCGTGCGCTGTCAGCGCAATGATCGGGATCTCCATCGTCGCGCG
>JAADYW010000218.1 GCA_010092845.1 Chloroflexota bacterium | reverse complement strand
CTCCATGTTCGCGTACCCTGTTAGCGCGGCTAAGTATAACATCAGGGGGCACATCTGTGCGATTTGCCCCCCGACACTGCTCTATCGTATTACTAGATTCACCTTTTTAGGCGGGGAGAGCCTTACTATTGTAGCCCCGGCCTACCCCTCGATACTCAAAACCGAGTTCCCGCATTCCCTCAGGGTCATACATGTTGCGGCCATCAACAAGAACTGGTTTACGCATCGCATCCCGGATTTGCTCCATATCAAGCTGCTAGAACTCATTCCACGGCGCAATGGTGATCAATGCATCGCAACCTTTGGCCAGGTCATAAGGATCGCTCGCCAGTTGCAGATAGGGCATGATTTCTTTGGCATTCTCCATGGCCGCCGGGTCATAGCCTTTGACCGTCGCGCCGCGCTCTTGCAGGTATTCCGCAATTGTAATCGACGGCGCTTCGCGCATGTCATCGGTATTTTGCTTGAAGGCCAATCCCAACAGGCCGATGACTTTGCCATCAATGGTGTCCAGAAGTTCTTCGAGTTTCCGGACAACATGGATACGTTGATCCGCGTTGATATCCATTACGGCGGTCAGGAGCTGCGGATGCCGCCCATGAATATTGGCCATATGGGCCAGCGCCAGAACGTCTTTGGGGAAGCAGGAACCGCCGTACCCAATACCCGCTTCCAGGAACTGGCTCCCGATACGGCTATCGTAGCCCATGCCAGCGGCAACTTCTTTGACATCAGCCCCCAGAGCCTCACAGACACGAGCGATTTCGTTGATGAAACTGATCTTCGTCGCCAGGAAGGCATTCGAAGCGTACTTGATCATCTCGGCAGTGCGCAGGTCGGTCACGATGATCGGCGCACGCAGCGGAAGGTGAAGCTGGGCGACGCGATCCGCAGCTTCAGTATCCATACTCCCCAGAACAGTGCGTTCGGGGTTCATGAAGTCCAAAATGGCCGAGCCTTCGCGCAGGAACTCAGGGCAGCTCACGACGGCGAAATCAATGTGTTGGGGCTGGCTCTCTTTGACAATATCGGCAACCCAGTCGCCCGTGCCCACAGGAACCGTCGACTTGTTGATGATGATAAGGGGATGATCCATCGTCTCGGCGATAGTCTCCGCAGATTTACGTACATAGCGCAGATCAGCCTCACCATCGACAGCCGAGGGGGTGCCCACACAGATGAAAACGAACTCGGCGTCTTTCAGCCCTTCTTGATAGGACGTAGTGAAAGACAGCCGCCTGGCTTCCATGTTACGTGCGACCATTTCCTGCATGCCAGGCTCATAGATTGGCATAATGCCATTCTTGAGGTTGGTGATGCGTTCTTCGCTAATATCAACCGCAACAACGCGATTGCCGAGATCGGCAAAACACGCTGCCGTTGTCAGGCCAACATAGCCAACGCCGATAACACAGATGTTTCTCATGAGTTTTAGCTCCTGCTATGATTGATTGTCTCCGTCCATTTCTGGACAGTCGTCGAGATCATCGACTACGGTAAAACGAACTTCGCGGCTGACAGCAAGGCCCTGCCAGGCAGCCTGTGGGACCAAATAGCTTTGATCCGCTTGCTGTTCCAGGCCATCATATGGATTGATATAGGCAGCTGTCACCCAGTATTCCCCGGTCGGTAGCCCGAAAACCGTTGCTGTGGTGTCAAAATCGATGCCCGATTCCGGTCCCATGCCCTGGATGTATAGCCCCAAGTCTTCCAAGATGAGGAGTATAATTTCCTGGTTCGGCGCAATCAAGACAAAATCTTCGCGAAACAGCGGTTTTCTCGGCGGAAAATCTGGCAATAAGGGACTATTGTTGATACTAAACGCAATCTGGCCGCTCAGATAGAAGTAACGCGGGACGTCGTTCCAGTTGCGTACCTCCAGCCGACCGGTGATTTCCTGATCGACCTCGAAGCACGATGCATCCAGTTCAAAACGCAGGCCGATATCAAGATCTTCCTGAGCTTCGCGCAGTTCAGCGTTGTTTGAGGTAGGGCTGGGGGTCGGCGTAAGTGATGGCGTTTCTGATGCGGATGGCGTCTGGGTGCCGGTCGGCGTCATCGTGATTGTGACAGAAGGCGAAGCCGTTTGTGTGGGGCTGGCTGTCGGTGTCGCTGTTCGGCGTTGCGCGAAGCTGGCCTCTGTCCCGGCTGCGATGAGGCCCAGCATCACAATAACAGTGGTGAGGATAGGTAATAATTGGCGTTTCATGCGTCGATGTCCTCTCTGATAATATTGGCAGCCCGTCGTCCAATCTCAATAGCGTAGTTGGTGCCTCGATCCCAGGGATAAACCTGGCTCATGCTGGCCCAGTATAGACCATCCAGGGGCGTACGAATATCGGGGATGCGCTGGGAATGATTGGGTGGTGGGAGGGGCTGGGCATATGGCGCCCGGAATACCCAGCGCCGGCGGATCCAGTTCCGGTCGAACTCCGGTTGAAAATTTGGCAGCGCCTTGACGAATCGCTCAGCCAGCTCGTCTTCAGATAGTTGAAAATATTCATGATCCGGCGCCACATAATCGCCGCAATAAACCAGGTGATCACCCCCATAG
>JAADYW010000217.1 GCA_010092845.1 Chloroflexota bacterium | reverse complement strand
GGGCAACCCGGGCCGTGGATCAGCTCGATTTTGGCGGGCAGGAGTTCATCCAGCCCGCTTTTGAGGATAGCGTGGGTCTGGCCGCCACACACTTCCATCAGGCGCCAGTGGCGTGTCGTGATAGCATGGATCTTATCAATCAGCCGCCGGGTCAGTTCTGGGTCCCGGTATTCGTCGATATACTTCATGCCGCTATGTCCTTAACCTACCTCTGCTGTAATGGGTTTGATCTTGACATCATTGTGATGAGGTGGCGCCGTCCGGTTCCAGGCGCTTCGTTACCGTAGTATACACGATTCATTTCGTTCCATGGAGATGCTCGTTGCGCTGAGAGATTAGGTGCCAGTGTAAAACGTCTCGCAGCCAGTCTGTAGTGTGAATAGACACTAGCCTTAGGGCTTTTCGTCAGTCTGAACGGTGACATCATACCTTTAGGCCGCCGCGCGATTCGTGCTATTTTCTATTATGGTGCAGTGGCAGTCATCGGGTTGGCAACTGGGAGCATCATTCTCGCGCCACCTTGAGGAGTCTTGATATGGGTTCGAATGGGCATCATTCAACTACCGCGTCTCAACTTCCCTTTGAGTTGCAGGCCCTGTATATTTTTTTGATTGCGGCCCAGACGCAGAGCTTCTCAGAGGCTGGCCGGCGGCTTTGCCTGTCGCAGTCTGCTGTGAGCCAGCACATTCGCTCCCTTGAACAGCAGCTCAATACCCAGCTTTTTGAACGTCACGGGCGTGGTGTTAGCCTGACCAATGCGGGCTTGCTGCTGATGCCCATGGCCCGCGAGATCGTTGCCCTGGCCAGGCACATCAACGAGACGATGGACAACGTGGAAAGCCGGCTGGTCGGCACGCTGCGTATGGCCTGCGGCGACTCGACGTGTAACTATTTCATCCCCACGTTGATGTCGCGTTTTGGGCGGCTATATCCTGATGTCCGCATGATCTTCCAGTCGCGTCCTGGGCAGGAAATCGCCAATTTGCTGCTGAATGGCCAGGTCGATCTGGGCTTGCTGGGAGCCGCCTCGAGCCATCCAGATATCACTTTGCTACCGTTCTTCCGCGACGAGATCCGCCTCATCGTCCCGATAGATCATCCCTTTGCCGCGCGCGAGAAGGTGGAACTGCGCGATTTACTGGATCAACCGTTCATCTCACAGCATGCTTCGTGTGGGTGTTACTATAGCATCTCGCGGGAGCTGGCGAAGCGCCATCTGAGTCTTGATGATTTCAATATCATCATGGAAATCTCTGATCCAGAAGCGATAATCCGCGCCGTATCTCAGGGTGTCGCGTTATCCTTCGGGTCAATGCTATTGGCGTCGGCCTATGTCGATCTCGGGATGGTCAAGCTCCTGGAAGTTTCCGGGTTGACGATCTTCCATCAGGCCTTTTTTGCCTACAACAGCACTGTCCCGGACACCACTGTGCGGGACAAATTCCTCGCCTTTGTGCAGCATCCACAAAGCTATCACCTGATGCGTTCACTCACTCCGGTCAGTATGACCGTCCATCCATGAGATTTACTTATGGCTAGCTGCCGCCAGACCGAATAAACACCCCCTAATAATCATCTACAATATCTGTTATGGCCAGAGTTACATGCCGCTAGTGGCGGTTCTATTCATTGTATCCTCTTTAAGTTAGTAAGGCTCACAATTATGGCAGATATCACTCCCGACGAAGTCCTTGATTGCAGTGGAATGAGTTGTCCGATGCCGGTGCTGAAGACCAAGAAAGCGGTCGACAAGCTTCAGCCCGGGCAGGTGCTCAAGATGATTGCAACCGACCCCGGATCCCAGCCGGACATGGAAGCTTGGACCAAGAAGACTGGGCACGAACTCCTTCAGTCCGAAAAGGATGGCGACAAGTTTGTTTTCTTCATCAAGAAGGTCGGCTAATCCGGCCGCTTCTGACCATTGCCAGGAGGCAATTTAATGGCAACCAAGCTCGTAATCATGGTGACTCATGGACCAGGTGACCCGGAAATGGCAACCATTCCCTTTGTGATGGGTGTTGCTGCGCTCGCATCTGAGATGGAAGTGGTGATGGGTTTTCAGTCCAATGGGGTCTATCTGATCAAAAAAGGCATCGCTGAGACCGTTCACGCCAATGGTTTTGATAGCCTCAAGGATCTGATGGATACCTTTGTTGAAGAGGGCGGCAAGCTGTATGTCTGTGGCCCGTGCATTCAGTCCCGCAATATCAACCCGGAGACTGATTTCGTTGAAGGTGCGAAGGTTGTCAGCGCGGCGACGTTCGCCGGTGAACTGGCCGAAGCTCAGAACGCCCTGACCTATTGATTCTGTTATTGAAAAGGAAGCCGTAAACATGGCAGAGGATCGACCTAAACGTATCGCAATAATCGCCGGGCATGGCGGGCTGGATGAGGCTTATCCGCCGCTGATTCTGGCAACGTCGGCGGTCGCAATGGAAATGGAAGCGGCTATTTTCTTCACCTTCTATGGTTTGTTTATTGTCCACAAAGAACGCAAGAACCGATTGAAGGTTGCGCCGGTGGGGAATGCTGCTATGCCGGTTCCGGTCCCCAATATTATTGGTATCTTGCCTGGAATGACCAATATGGCCACGGGCATGATGAAGAACTGGATGAAGAAAGCCAATACCGCCTCGATCGATGACTTGCTCGAGATGTGTATTGAGTTCGATGTGCGTTTGATCTCGTGCCAGATGTCGATGGACGTAATGGGGATTAAGAAGGAAGACCTGATCGATGGCATCGAGACCGCTGGGGCGGCGTCGTTCCTTGAATATGCGATGGATGCTGATATCACGCTCTATATGTAAGGAGTTAGCAAGTAGATGGACGAAGATCGTGTTTTGATCATAATGACCAGCGGCATCAATACCCCGCGCCGCTGCGCAACCCCTTTCTTTTTCGCGTCGCTGGCGGTGGCCATGGATCTCGAAGTCGATATGTTCTTCACGATTGATGGGACCAGTCTGCTCAAGAAAGGCGTTGCTGAAACAGTATATCCCAAAGAGGGTGGTGCTCCGGTTAGCGATTTCCTGAATGACGCCATTGAGAGCGGCGTGACGTTCTATTGCTGCACCGCTTCCCTCGAACTCAATGATATGACACCTGACGACCTCATTGACGGAGTTGAACTGGTCGGTGGGGCGACGATGTGGGAACTTGCTGAGGACGCCTCCAAGATCCTGTCATTCTAAACCTAAGGAGTACATAATGGCTGAAATCCGCAAATGCGAATTCCCTGATGACCTCTACTACGATGTTGAACGCCACGCTTGGGCCAAGGTCATGGACAGTGGCAACATCCGGGTAGGTGTAACGGCCCCGGTTGGTACACTGAGTGGTGGGGAACTCGCGGCAGTGACCCCGCGCAAGAAACGCATCGGCAAAGAGATTAACGCCGGCAAGAGTATCGCCACGCTGGAGAGCAGCAAATACGTTGGGCCGGTGAACAGTCCCGTAACCGGAACTCTGGTGGCTGTCAATGATGAGCAACTGAAGGACAACCCCAATCTGCTGATCTCCGACCCATATGGCGAGGGCTGGGTTGCCGAATTCGAGGTCCCGGACTGGGATGCGCAGAAAGAAGGGCTCCTGACTGGCGAAGCGGCCCAGGAAGCCTATCGCAATTTCCTCGAGTCTGAGGACGTTTCATGCGGCTAGATCGGGCAATCATCCTTGGGACG
This sequence comes from Chloroflexota bacterium, assembly GCA_010092845.1. Classification (GTDB taxonomy): domain Bacteria; phylum Chloroflexota; class Anaerolineae; order Aggregatilineales; family J027; genus J027. The sequence continues at coordinate 2,410 of JAADYW010000217.1, read as the reverse complement.
TACCAGTCCTACCCGGTACGTCCCAGGAGATAGTTTTCTTCAACAGAGACTTCAATTTATAAGGAAAGCCTCCGATGGCAACTGAAAAAATTTACGAGGCATGGCAGCGCAAAGGCATTAGCCGGCGCGACTTCCTCAAAGCAGGTGCAATCATCACTGCAGCACTGGGGCTATCTGCATCTGAGGTTGATAAGGTGATGGCGCTTCTGCAAGAACGTCATCGTGTGCCAGTGATCTGGCTGGAATTCCAGGATTGTGCTGGCTGCACGGAGAGTATCGCGCGGTCGCAGAACCCCACGCTCTCAAGCCTGGTGCTCAATACCCTGACAATCGAATATCATGAGACCTTGATGGCCGCGGCCGGTTTCCAGGCCGAGGACAACCGCAGAAGAATCATGCAGGATTACCGCGGCGAATACGTTCTGGTTGTTGAGGGGAGTGTCCCCACGGCTGACGACGGTGTCTATTGCACCATCGGCGGGCACTCGGCCGAAGATCTCCTCAAAGAGACCGCAGAGGGCGCAGCCGCCATTATTGCTGTCGGAAACTGTGCGGCTTATGGCGGGATCCCCAAAGCCAAACCCAACCCGACCGGGGCCAAGGGCATTGACGAGATCCTCACGGATAAAACTGTTGTCAATATACCGGGTTGTCCCGCGATTCCCGAGGCAATGTCCAATACGATAACTCATTTCGTCGTATTTGGGGAATTGCCGGAGCTGGATGAAATCGGGCGTCCGCTGGCGTACTATCGCAATACGGTTCACGACCGCTGCTTGAAACGTCCCTTTTATGAGGCCGGGAAATTCGCTGAGAGCTTCGACGATGAGGGGTATCGCGCGGGCTGGTGTCTATTCAAACTTGGCTGCAAAGGCCCCACAACCTACAACGCCTGCGCTTCGCTCAAATGGAATGAAGGCACGAGTTTCCCGATCCAGGCAGGACATCCTTGCATTGGCTGCTCACAGCCCAACTTCTGGGATCAGGGTGGCTTCTATACGGCCCAATCTGCACCGCTGATGGAACCCTCACTCCCCATGGCCTTGATCGCAGCAGGTGTTGGTGCGGCGGCAGGGGCAGGTGTCACCGTGGCCAACCGTATGGGTAAGAAGAAGGATGCCGAGCCGGCATCTCAAGAGGAAGAGAAGGCAAGCGAATGACCACGTTAGAGATGCTCGACTTTGCGCGTGGTGAGTTTTTCTACGGCGCGTTGTTGTTCTTCATCGGTGGCATGTCTTACCGGCTGGTGCAGGTGTTGGGGCTGGGGTGGCGTAGTGATCGTACTGCCCCTAAGAAATCGCAGCCGCTAGGTGTTGTCGTGTCTTTCCTGCGCGGCATCTTGATCCTGCCGTTTATTCCCTGGGTGCGTGGGACATTCCAACGCCAACCGATTGTATATATCGCTGGCGGGTTGTTCCATCTGGGTCTGTTTGTGGTGATTTTCTTTGGGACGGCGCATGTGATGGTCTGGCGTGATCTCCTGGGTTCGGTATCGCTAGGCTTTGCCTGGCCCAGCCTGGCACTGCCCTTGGTCGATCTGCTGGCCGCTGTCGCCATTGTCGCGATGCTGGTCCTGCTAATGTACCGCCTGACCCATCCAGTAATGCAGAAACTCACCGGCCCGGCCGATATGTTGAACTGGCTGTTCGTCTTTTTGCCAATGATTACCGGCTATTTGTTGACCAATCAAGCGTTCCTGCGTTATGAAGAGATGTTCTTGCTGCACCAGATGACCGTTAACATCATGCTGATCTGGATACCATTGGGTCGGATCTCGCATTTCATCTTCTACTTCTTCTCGCGATCGATCCATGGTTCAGAGTATGCCAAGCGCGGCGCACAGGTTTAAGGAGATACTTTCATGAGTGAGAAAACTGTTAACGCCAAGGCTGCGCTGGAAACCTACGCAAATGAGATCAATGGCTGGATGGCCTCGCAGTTGGATGCCTGCACCCGTTGCGGACTGTGTGCTGAGGCGTGCCATTTCTATGTCTCCACGGGCAATCCAAACTATACCCCCATCTGGAAGGCTGAGTTGCTGCGGCGTGTCTATCAGCAGAAGTTCACCCCTGCTGGCCGCCTGGCCAGCGCCTTGGGTCTGGTCCGCCCGATTACGGAGGAAAACCTCCGTGAATGGGTGGAATACGACTATTTCGCCTGCACGATGTGCAATCGCTGTTCCCAGGTGTGCCCGATGGGGATTGATATCGCTTCGCTGATTCACGTCGCCCGCGAGGGTCTGGCGGCGGCCGGGCTGGTCCCGGAGGATCTTATGCAAGCGACCAATCGCCAGGTCGAGGAAGGCAGCCCCCTGGGCGTAACCGATGATGTTTTCGAAGAACGCCTCGAGCTGTTCGAGGACTTCCTCGAAGATGCTGATTACGAGGGTGACATCCCCATTGACAAACAG
>JAADYW010000216.1 GCA_010092845.1 Chloroflexota bacterium | reverse complement strand
GAACAATGAACTGATCTCATCGACCCTGCTGAACGAAACGACCATTGGCGAGCAGACCCTCGCTATTCCGCTGCCAATTGATGAGCTGTCGGATCCCAACGAGAATTTCCAGAATGTGCAGCTGACGCTACGCGCTGAGGAGCACTGCCTGGCCAATTCAGAGACGGTGCTCACGATCGACCCCCAGCTGTCGTTTATTCACTTCGAGTATCGTGAGGGATTCCCCGCGCTTGACCTGGCGCTCTATCCGCGTCCGCTTTACAACAACCAGTTTGTCAATACGGTCGAGGTCGCCTATCTGGTGTTGCCGGCTGAGCCAACCGCAAATGATCATCGCGTTGCCGCCAGTATTGCCGCCGGATTAGGCCTCTTAACCGGCAATGAGTTGCAACTGCGTGTTGTCGAAGCCGACGAGATCACCGAGCAGCAGCTCCGTGACAATAACTTGCTATTGGTGGGTCAATTGGGTACCAACCCTGTGATCGACGGGCTCTATGAAGATGATTTATTGCCCACGCAGTTGACAAGCGACGGGCTGGAGGCTGATGGCCAGCTTATTCCTGAGGGGGATGGGATTCTACAGGTCATCACCCATCCCCAGAACGACAAGCGGGCGATTGTTATCGCGACGGCCCAGACTCCGGAAGGTCTCCTCAAGGCTGGTCAGGCGCTGGCAGGTCCTCCATCCATTCTCGGTATTGGCGGCCCACTGGCATTGATCGAAGATGTGCGCCCCGTGCAGATACCCCCGGCCGGGATTCTCGTCAATCCAGAAGTTACCTTTGAGCAACTGGGCTTCGAGGATATTCGTCTTGAGGGTATTGGCACGCTAATCGATGAGATCTCGTTCACGTTGCCCCATAATCAGCGGCTGGCCGAGGGGGCATATATCGACCTTCAGTTGACCGCCTCGCAGCTGTTGGAAACAGGTCCGTCTACCTTAACGCTGTACATGAACTATGAAGATCCCATTTTCAGCGGCTACCTGAATAATCTGCTTGTACAATCTGCCGATCAAGTTGGACCAGCAACAGTTCGTGTCTGGATCCCGCCGGATACGGTCGTCCCTGGCGAGTTGAATTCGATTGCCTTCTATCTCGATGTCAATGGCGATTGGGAGTGCAATTTCCCAGAATCCGATGTTATCTGGATGAATATTCTCAATGAAAGCAAACTCTACCTGCCGACGACGCTGGCCAATGTGGATCTGGCCACCCCCCAGGTGGGCTGGTTCCCAACGCCGTTCAACAGCGAGCCAGACCTGCGCGATGTTTGGATTTCGCTTCCTGAGGATCCCACTCAAAAAGAACTACAACAGGCCTACGATATCATTGTGGCACTGGGGGCTGCTAGCCAGGGTGGCGAAGGATTTCGCCCACGGCTCCATCTAGGCGAGTTGCCGCCTGGGACTGATCTGGCGAGCTATGACTTCATTATCCTTGGCCGGAATACCACCAATCCTTTGCTGGCGGAGCTAAACAATAATCTGCCCCAACCTTTTGTTCCGGGGTCAGATACACTCCAGCAGGTTCTCGATGATGTCGCTTATCGCCTTCCGGAAGGTTACGAGGTCGGAGTGTTACAGACACTACGTTCACCCTGGTCGAATGACCGGATCATCCTGGTAATCACAGGTACAGGTCCCGCGGGGCAGGATTATGCTGCGAATGTTTTACTCAGTGGGGAATTTGCCCGCTCTGAGTTGCTGGGTGATGTCGTTTTCGCCATAAACGATTCGATTTCGGTGGTCGATACCAGGCTTATTGAGGAGTCCGTTGATCTGTTGACGGCTATCCCTGAGTTGAGCACGGAAGTGGCGATCGTTTCTTCCGCGACGGCAACGCTAACGCCCAGTGAAACACCATACTCCATCGTATCGGTAACGCCGGGACCGTCGACTACGCCGACGCCATCCTTTACACCCTCGCCAAGTGAGACGCCGACGCCGTTGTTCTCGTTGACACCGGAGCCGACGGTGCCTACACCGCTACCTACTTTTGCGCCGCTGGCTGTTGACGACCTGGAACCGAACGAGGTTGAACAACCGGCCTGGGTAAGTGCGTTGGCGATTGCAACGACTGGGTTGTTGGGACTGATCGCCCTATTTACCGGGTTGCGCTTCGTGTTTGGACGCCGCAACTCCGATACGTAGGTCTGTGGTGAAGTAGGGGCTTCGGGGAATCGCTATGCCGATGTTTCCAGAACCCGAGGACCAATCGTTCTAGACTGATGTGGCAGGCCTGGCGAGATGACACCGGGCCTGCTGCTTGAGAGCCAGAAGCAACCTATCCGGTACCTTAACCTTAACTGTGCTTGCGAAAATACCAAATTGTGATGGTGGAGGAGATGGCTCGCGACTATCGTGTGCTTCTTGTAGATCTGGCGAAGGGCTTCGGTGGGGCTGAGGTTCGTGTGCTGACTCAGGCAGGTGCCCTTCAGGGTGTGGTCCAGGAATGCAAGGTCGCGACCTTGCAGGGGAGTGTGCTCCATGCGCGTCTGCAAGAAGAAGGATTGCCACACGAGGTGCTTACCGTCTCGCGGAGCAGTCCCCGTTTGCTTTTGGTGTTGCGTGGGTTAATCCAACGTGGTGGCTATCAGATCGTCGATGCGCACAATGTTCAGTCGATTCTCTGGGGCCACCTCGCGGCAGTCCTGGCGGGAGCACGCGGTCGTGTCGCGACGATCCACAGTGACTACGGTCGCGAATACAGTGGGCTGAAAGGGCGCTTCTATGAGGCAGTTTTGTGGCTCAATCGCCGTGTGGTGCGACAGATCATCAACGTGACCGAAGTGCTGCAGCAGAAGTCGGAGCAAGCGGGGGATGGTCATCGTAGCACACTCATTCACAATGCAGTTCCTGTCCCGCCCCATCCGTATGAGGGCCAGAACACCCAACTACGCAACGAATTGGGCGTAACTGAAACTGACTTCGTGGTAGGGAAAATCGCGCGTCTAAAGCCAGTTAAGGGGCACAAATATCTGATCGAAGCCTTCACGCATTTGTCTGATCGCCCGGATATCAAGCTGGTGATTGTGGGTGATGGGCCGCTGGAAGCTGAACTCAAAGCTCAGGTAGAAGCGTTGTCGCTGCAAGAGCGTGTTGTCTTCACTGGATTCCGTACCGATATTCCGCAGGTAATGCAAGCTGTGGACTGTGTATGTATGGCCTCGCTCTCGGAGGCATTGCCCTACACGGTACTCGAAGCAGCGTCTTATGCACGTCCGCTGTTGGTAACCGAGGTCGGCGGTCTGGCAACCCTGCTCGCCAACGGCGAGACGGCGATTATGGTGCCGGCGCGTGATCCGCAGGCATTGGCAGAGGGTATCCGGCGGCTGGTTGAAGATCCCGGAATGGCACGGCAACTGGGCGTGGCCGCTTATGAAATGGTGCGTGATTCGTTTAGTGTTGACGTCATGCTAGAGAGCATTCTCGAGGTATATGATCAGGCGGTGCAGACATGAGCAAAAAATCAACCGTCGCACGCTGGCTGCATCGAGTTGGCGTTTTCCGTTTGTTAGATTTGGTCACCGGCCCGAACCGGCTGACCGTCCTGGCGTATCATCGTATTGTTGATCCGGCCGACGTAGGCGATTATTACCTGCCCAATATCAGCGCGTCGCCAGCAATGTTTGCCCGGCAGATCGAGTTTGTGGCGCGCCGCTTCAACGTGGTTGGCCTCGATCAAATCCTGGCCTACATAAAGCATGGACAACCTTTGCTACCGCGCCCACTGCTCATTACCTTTGACGATGGGTACCTGGACAACTACACTCAGGCGTTCCCGATTCTGAAGCATCATGGCCTGCCAGCGGTGATCTTCTTGATGACAGATGGGATGGACCACCAGGCGCGCCCCTGGTGGGATGCTTGTGCCTACTATTTTCACCATACTTCTCTTAAACGGGCCACGTTGCCGGTTCTCGGAGAACAGGTTTTCATCACAGCCCAGCAGCGGATTGAGGCACGCGAGGAATTTATGCGGCGGTTAAAGCGGCTGCCTGAAGCCGAAAAGCAAGCCACGATGGCGGCGCTACCGGAGGCATTGCAGGTCCCTCCGCCGGAAGACCCGCAAGTGTTCATGAGCTGGGAGCAGGTCCGTGAGTTGGTTGCCAATGGTATTGCCTGCCAACCCCATACTGCAACCCACCCTATACTGACGCGAATCTCCCCTGAAGAGGTCCGCAACGAGCTGCGGACTGCACGAGATAAGATTGTCGCAGAGACTGCACAGCCGGTTGAGGCTTTTGCCTTTCCCAATGGCACACCTGACGACTACGATGAGACCAGTCTGCAAATATTGCACGAGCTTGGCTTCCAGGCTGCGTTTACCCTCTCACCAGGCCCTGTGCGTAACCGACTAGTCCAGCAGTATCCCCTTCAAATACCCCGGGTGTTCCTGGGATATAAGGATACGTTTGAGCTATTTGTGGCCAAGGTGATGGGAGTTCCCGCGTTGATGGATCGGCCAGCTTACCTTCCGTTGCCAGTGGCGTCCAACGACGTATGAATGCGCTATGCGAGTCTTCGTCATGGTTAGCAGCCTGGCGATGGGTGGCGCTGAGCGCAACATCGTCAGCATCTTGCCCCGTTTGCAGCGGACGGGTATTGATTGCCGGCTAGTATCGCTGAATCGGCGCCGTGATGGGCCTCTAGCCGAACATCTGGAGCATCATGGCATTGAACGCTTCGATCTTGCCGCGCGACGCATGCTCGATCCGCCTGCCTGGCGCCGCTTTGCCCAACTTGTCCGTGATCAAGAGCCGGACCTTGTCCATGCTCACGATTTGGACACCACGATATACGCTGCCATTACCCGTCGGCGGCTGGGTCTGCCGGCGGTGATGACGCGGCATGTGATTGAAGAACCACATGGGGTCCTGCGGGCTAATATCCGGGCAGGTGCCGCCCTGATGGCGGCCCGCTACGGCTTTGATCGCATTATTACGGTTTCGGAGGCTGTGCGCCAGCGCTTCTCTCGATTGGCACGAATCCCCGTCTCTCGGATCGAGACGATCTACAATGGCATCGACTTCACGCCATTCTCGGTGCAATATGATCGTGTTGCCACGCGTGCTGCGCTGGGATTGGGTGCGGATGTGCCGGTGGTCATTATGGTGGCGGTGTTTCGTCCCCAGAAAGGCCACGAAGTGCTTTTTGATGCCATCCCACGTTTGCAGGAGGCTGTCCCTGACGTACAGATCGTGTTGGCAGGGGATGGCGATCTCCGTCCCCAGTTGACGCTGTTGGCTCAACCCTATGGCGATACTGTTCGCTTTCTGGGCCAGCGCATCGACATCCCGGCATTGTTGGCGGCCAGCGATGTGTTGGTGCTGCCGTCCTGGCAAGAAGCGCTACCGACAGTCCTTATTGAGGCCGGAGGCGCTGGACTCCCCGCAGTGGCCACAGATGTAGGGGGTGCGGCCGAGATCATTCAGGATGGCCAGACGGGGTATATCGTGCCGCCGGGGGCTGTTGACTCGATCGCTGAGCGGCTGATTACGCTGCTGCAAGCTCCGGAACACGCAGCGACTATGGGGCAGCTTGCCCGAAAACGTGTTTCGGCCATGTTCTCAATAGAACGTCAGGTTCAGCACACGGTTGCCCTCTATGAGCGCGTGTTGAGCGACTATGCGGACCGCCAGTGAATTCGAGCACGACCTCGCGCGATATGACCTACCTGATTTCCGCCAATACCTCATTCCGCGCGACGCTCTGGCCAGGCTCCACATGCAGGGTCGCTACAGTGCCATCACGCGGTGCCCGGATCTGATTTTCCATCTTCATGGCTTCCAACACTAGGAGTGTGTCACCGGCGCTAACGGCTTGCCCAATCTCAACCAGTATCCGGGTGACGAGCCCGGGGATAGGAGCCTTCACGCGTCCATCCCGGCTCCGCGGCTTGATCACGGTAGCCTCGAGATCGCGGACTTCGACGTGATGGATGCCTTTGTGACTCCTGATCCAGTGCAGGTCGCGATCAATAGCCAGATCATAGGACCGTTCGCCCACGATGAGCCATTCTATTCCATTCAAGGAGATGTCGCGGTTCGGGATGGTGACCGGAATTGGCTGTCCGTTGACATGAACGATGATATCGGGCCCCATCTGAGGGACAAGATCCAGTTCGATTTCAAACTGCTGTCCTTCGATCGTCACAGCGAGCTTGCTCATCAATAGTGTCCTTATTCTATTCAGGTAACCGGCGACTATCCCGATGCCAGCCACTCATCAGGCGTTCGGGGATACTGGGGTCAAACATCTGGTTACGGCGTACATAGTAGATTGCGGCAGCAATTGCTAGGTCGCGGACGTAGGTTTCCGGAAATTGGCCAGCTTGTAGGGCGTGGATCGAGAAACCGGTATCGTAAGCTCCCTCCAGGAAAGCCTGCGTTTCCAATACGTTCTGGATCAAGGGCACATTCGTTTGCGGGCGGCCAGATAGGACGAACTCCTCTAGCGCCTGTTTCAGCCGCTTGATGCATCCCGGGCGGTCCGGCGCCCAGGTCGAGAGCTTGGCAACCAGGCGGCTGTAATCTCCCGGGACGTTGCAGTTGCTGTGAATATAGGTATCCAGTCGCACAAAGGGGCCGATCGGGGGCCGGACCTGGTGGAACTGGCCTGGGCTAGGCAGGAAGTGGCGATTGGGGTCTTCGGCATTGATCCGTGCCATAATCGCATGGCCATTCAGGTGGATCTCTGATTGCTGTAGGCTCAATAGCTCCCCTGAGGCCAGACGAAGCTGGTGCTGCACGATATCGATCCCGGAAACCAATTCAGTAATCGGGTGATCGGTCTGCAATCGGGCCTTGAACTCGGTGAAGTAGAATTGCCCATCGGCATCCACCAGAAACTCGACCGTGCCTACATTCTGGTAACCGACCATGCGCGAGAGTTGCAATGCGGTTTCCCAGAGCTGTTCGCACTGTTTTGATGGCAGGCCCGTCGCTGGCGTTTCGTCGATAATCTTGCGATTGCTCCACGTCAGGGAACCTTCACGCTCGCCAAGATGGATGATATTGCCGTCGGCATCACCGAGGATCTGCACCCCGATCTGGCGGGCTTTCGGGATCGCGCGCTCGATGTAGAGCCGGTTATCCCCATAGACTCGCAGCGCCTCAGCATAGACTTGGCGCACTGCCTCGGCAAGCTGTTCTTCGCCCAAGACCAGCCGCTGAGCTGTGCCACGCCCGCCCCGGCTCGATTTGAGTATGATCGGATAACCCAGCTCGCGAGCTGTTGCTTTCAGGGCATCGAAATCACCTTCGCCGAAGAGCTGGGTGCTGCTGGTGACGGTTGGTATGCCGGCCTGGCGGGCGGCGTCCAACATCGCCAGCTTGTTCTGTGTAGCCTCTAAGATGTCCAGTGGTGGTCCTATGCAGGTCAGGCCGGCATCCTCACAGACCCGCACGAAGTCTGTGTTCTCACTCAGGAAGCCGATCCCAGGATGGACTGCGTCTGCGCCTTTAAATTGGGCAATTTCCGCAATGAGTTCGGAGTTCATAAAGTCAGTATGGGAATCCAGGCGAACACACTCGTGTGCTAGGCGTACATGCAACGAGGTCTGGTCACTGGCGGTAAAAAGCGCAACCGTCTCGATTTCGAGCTCCCGACAGGCCTTGATGATTCGTACTGCGATCTCACCCCGGTTGGCAATCAGTACTTTGTGGAACATGCGGCGTTCCTTTCGCAATTTACCTTTTGCAAATGTTGGCGCGCTACATTGGGGAAATTCCGTGTTTGCGCGGCAGGTGTCGCTCACGCTTGGATAGCGTGAACTCAAGCCATTTGATCAAGGTGCGGCGTGTATCCCGTGGTTCGATAACATCGTCAACCAGGCCCCGCGAGGCGGCAACATAGGGATTATTGAACTGTCGCTCATAATCTGCCACGAGTGTCTGGCGATGGGCTTCCGGGTCCTCAACCGCCTCGATCTCGCGCCGGAAAAGGATGTTCACTGCCCCCCCAGCTCCCATGACCGCGATCTCGGCATTGGGCCAGGCATAGACAAGGTCACCCCGGAGACCTTTGCTGCTCATCACGCAATAGGCGCCACCGTAGCTCTTGCGCAGGATCACCATCAGCTTGGGGACGGTGGCTTCACTATAGGCATAGATGAGCCGCGCCCCGTTGCGGATGATGCCGCCATATTCCTGATCGGTGCCTGGCAAGAAGCCCGGTACATCCTGAAGCGTCACGATCGGGATATTGTAGGCATCGCAAATGCGGATGAAGTGTGCCGCTTTGATTGAGGCCTGGATATCAATGCATCCAGCCAGCACCATCGGCTGATTGGCGACGATGCCGATTATCCAGCCGTTCAGACGAGCGAACCCGACGACCATGTTCTCGGCCCAGAGTTCATGGACCTCGAAGAAACGCCCGTCGTCCACTACGCTGCTGATCACTTGGCGTACATCGTAAGGTTTATAGGGGTCGGTTGGAACGACGCGTTCCAGCTCCGGACAGCGGCGTTCGGGGTCATCGACCGGATGGATGTAGGGGGGATCATCCTGGTTGTTGGCCGGTAGGTAGGTCAGTAGCTCGCGCACCTTGCGCAAGCATTCGCGGTCATCTTTAGCCAAGAAATGACACACACCGCTTTCCTGACTATGGATCTGGCCACCGCCGAGTTCTTCCTGCGTAACGTTTTCTTGCATTACCGAGCGCACGACATCCGGCCCAGTGATGAACATGTAGCTATTCTCAGTCATAAACACGAAGTCGGTGAGGCCAGGGGAATAGACCGCACCCCCGGCGCATGGCCCCATTATCACTGAAATCTGAGGGATAACGCCTGAGGCCTCGCAGTTGGCGTCGAAGATGCGGGCGTAGCCGCCCAGGCTATCGACGCCTTCCTGGATGCGTGCCCCACCCGAGTCGTTGAGTGCAATGAATGGGTAGCCATACTGGATCGCCATTTTCATCGCTTTTACGATCTTGTTGGCATGCATTTCGCCCAACGATCCGCCCATCACTGCGGCATCCTGAGCTGCGACCACCGCGTGACGGCCGTTGATCAAGCCGAAGCCAGTGATGACGCCATCACCAAAGCGAGACTCCTTGCCCCCGATATAGTGCTCATAACGTGGCTCAACGAGTGTATCGATCTCGGTAAATGTCCCCGGATCAAACAACACATCAATGCGTTCACGTGCAGTGAGGCGCCCCTTCGCGTGCTGGCGCTCCGCATCGCGGTCAGTTCCCTTTGATATCGTCTGGCGTCGGTGCAGTTCTTCAAGGTAATCGTCCATACCCTTAGCCATCCAATCGCTCCTGCGCTGTAAGCCGAATAAGATACGATCTTCAGCTCAATTGGACCGTGATTCTGCTACCAATATGTCTCAATCTCGCAAAGAGGAAACGATGCTCAAGAGTCTAACACATTCCGCACCAACAACGGGGACGAAAAGCGCTCTTCCGTTTGCGTGCACTGGGTCTAGTGTTCGTTCGATGCGCCATGTGTGGCATGCCAGCCTGTTCCGTCTGGGGCCTGTTTGGCGGTGGTGATTACCTGTTGCTTCCTGAGATGATTGAGATAGCGATCCAGAACGCCAGCGAGGTAACGGACATAAACATCAAGACGGCAGCAATCGTTATCCAGGTGGCGCCGCCCCCAAGATTCGGGATAACCATGGCTAATCCAAGGATGAGAGCCGACAACAGGATGCTCACTGTGAGCCGGTTAATAACCCGGTCAATGCGAACAAACAGGTCTTCCAGCCCGCTGGGCTCAATCTGGAGCTTCAGTTGCCCCTGGTCCAGTCGGCGGAGCAGACCCAGGCCGAGTTCCGGGGTTGTCATCATGAGGTCGCTCAGGTTGGCTGAGGTACGGATCAAAGCCTGACGCAATCCTTTTGCTGACCACAGATTGCGCGTCAAGCGGCGCACAAACGGTTGCGACGCCTCGAAGATGTCAAAATCTGGATCCAGCTTCAGCCCAACACCTTCCATGATGACCAATGTCTTGAGGAGAAGCCATAAATCGGTTGGTACCTGGAGCTGATGCCGGAATATGATCGGCATGATGTCCTGTGCCATATCACGGGCGCGGATGTTCTTCAGCGAGCGACCGTAGTATTTGCGAATCAGCCGTGTGAGGTCACGCCGCAGTTGCTTCCGGTTGACATCATAGCCGGCTACCCCGAGCTGGATGAGCCGGTCCACCATACCGTCGATGTCGCGGCGCACAGTGGAGATGTACAATTGCGCGATCTGAGTGCGCAGCCGGGTATCCAGCCAGCCAACCATGCCGAAATCCATGACCCCGATGACTTCACCTTCCATCACGTAGAGATTGCCGGGATGTGGATCCGCATGGAAGAAGCCGTCTTCGAGGACTTCTTTGATGATCAGCCGCGCCGATTTCAGCGCCAACAAGTGGCGGTCGTAGCCCCTGGCTTCCAGGCGTTCGACATCGTTGATCTTGATGCCCCGTAACAACTCCATAACCAGCAGGCGGGGCGTGCTGTAATCCCAGTAGATCGCCGGGATATAGACATCGGGATCATCAGCGAAATTCTCCCGGAAGAAATCAGCGTGCTGACCCTCCATTTCATAGTCGAGTTCCGTATTGAGGGTATAGGCGAACTCTTCGACGATACTGGGTAGATCATATACTCTGCCCAGCGCGGTGAAGCTCTGAACGAGCCGTGCGGCATCCCACAGGATTTCGAGGTCGATATCAATCTGCTTCTGGATACCAGGCCGTTGAACTTTGAGGACAACATCTGTGCCGTCCAGGAGCCGTCCTTTGTGGACTTGAGCCAGCGATGCTGTTGCGATGGGCATCGACTCAACAAAGCGGAAGAACTGGTAGATGCTGCCGCCAAGTTCCTCTTCGACAACCTGACGGATATCCGGCCACTCAAGCGGCTTGGCACTATCCTGGAGTTTTTGCAACTCGTTGATAAAGGCGGGCGGCATAATATCTGGACGGGTGCTCAGAACCTGGCCAAGTTTGATGAATGTGGGGCCAAGGTTATCAAGTGCCTCTCGAAAACGTTCAGCTGTACTGAGGGCCTGTGTGGAGGGTTCGAGGTCCTGGTCGATGTCGCGTTTCTTCAGCGAAATCCATTCCAGTATATTGAACCGGCTAATGAACTCGCCAAAACCGTATCTGGCAAACGTGAGGACGATTTCACGGTAGCGGTTCAGGTGACGTGTCCGGTTAATGCGAGGCAACATGACGCGTCCTCAATACTGGTGAAATGGCGCTGATAAGCAGAAAAATGACTTCAGACACACCGCGCTAGATTGTAGCACACTTCGCCGCCAGTTTTCAGGCTGTCACGCATGAAGTCGGCAGGTTGGACATCGGTTCCGAGATGAAAAAGCGCATCAACCTCTTGATGCGCTTTTTCTTCGGTGAGTGTCTGTGTTGAGCTTTCTACACGCTATTCGTCTTTGACCTCGACAGCTTCTTCTTCGCCCGCTTCTTGGCCTTTGCGGAAGGAGAGACCAGTGCGCTCGACTGCCGCATTGATCTCGTCCAGGGCGGAGTTGAAGAGCTTCCGGTAGCCCTCAATTGACTCCTTAAAGGCTGACTGGGCGTGGCCCTTGAACGACTCTGGAATCAGGCTATCGAGTGCCTTACCCATTTCTTCAAAGGCGCGACGCTGGTGGTCCATGAACGCATCGAATGGGCCACCGTTTTCCTCGGTCATGTTTTCTTCGTCTTGGGGAGTAGTCTCGTCCGTCATGGGGTTTCGCCGTGTGGCGTTCTCTCCTTTAGATTGGTTGTTTAATGTCAAAACTTATCACATTATGGTAGCGATTTGCTGCGGAAGCTTTGAGCTTTTTGGATATTAACTTAAGAATACGGGCCGTATTCTTACAGTGTAGAATTCCCAAAAAGCGGGTGATCAATGGCATGAACCAGGCTAGAACTAGCTTTGCAGGCCGTCTAGCGCAATGGACATAATCAACAGGTCGTGGGTCCGGTCGTCCCGGGTCTTGACCCAGTCTGTGAGGATTGCTTCTGGGCGGAAGCCGAGGTCTTCCACAACCCGCTGGGCGCTTTTGTCCTCGACAGCCATATACGTCACAACCTTGTCCACGTCGATCTGCTTGGCGATTGTCATCAACTCATGCGTGATCCGGGTTCCCAGACCACGGTTGCGATAGGGCGAGCTAACCAGAAACCGGATCTCAGCGAGGTGCCGGTTCCAGTACAGTTGGTTGTAGTAGACACTGCCATAGGCAACGAGTTGACCATCATCCTCAGCAAGTATAGTGATAGCGCGATTGGTCAGCAGATCGTTGATCCACTCGTCGACCATAGCCGGCTGTGTGATATCGCGCCGTAAAAAAAGGAGATCGTCTTCAGATAGCCGCTGCGCCATGGCCAGGATCGCATTACGGTCATCCGCGTCCATTAGCCGTAAGATATATTTCGTCTTACCGAGTGTCAGTGTCTTGGGGTAATCAGTTTTCAGCATGTTCCCTTCCTGCGTAGAAGCAGTACCCGGTTACAAAAAACGCTACTTCCTTGATACCCTCAGGAGATATACTGGGCACTGTGAACCAACTCCTGAGCTGACTGCGCATAGGGTAGCAGTTTGCGTAGGGAGCCTTTCGCGAGACGGAGCTTACCACGCATTATCATCATCAATGGTTGCGCGTTGCCATTCAAGACCTGCATCCAGCTATTGTAATCACCTTCTATCACGAAATCGGCCGTCTCTTTGGCTTCTTCAGGGGGCAGGCTGCGTGCCTCGCGACAATCCCCTTTATAGAGATCTAGCCAGACCGCAGAACCCTTATGGAGACCATTTCCGCCACTGCCCTTTATGACAAAAGCCAATGAACCGGCCTCCCAGTTGCCGGAGACATTGCGATAGGCATCATTGCGATTGATGGCTTCACGATACGCCTGCGCCCATTCCGCAGAAAAAAGCTCCATACCGCTGGCAGGGGTAGCCTCAAGGGCGAGCACGTTTGCGGTGGCTACAGTCGCTTCCGCCAGCGCCACCTTTTCGGGGGCTTCCGCCGGGGTGGTTTCAGTTGAGACCGCTGGGGTTGGCGCCGTTGATGGGGATTGTATACCCGGTGCCTTCGAAGGCGCCTGTTTGGTGGGTGCAGTTGTTGCTGTGTCGTTCGACGTCTTTTTTCGTTTGGGTGATTCGGACCGCTGGTAGCCGATATCGATCGGCTCAATCTCCTGGACCTTTGCGGCCTTGCGGAGCTTCACAAACTCGGTTTGTAGATAATTCTGGATACGCGTGACATCTTCAACAATCCCTGAATCTGCCACTAAGGTCATGGTGATACGTTGATTGTAGCTCATAACAACGCAGGCCATTCCCATGGACGGGTTGATGGGAAAGTACCCGAACGAACTCAGCATCTTGTGGCCAGCCAGATACACCGGGATCTGGGGACCAGCTACGTTGGTGCACCACGTATGCGCCAGTACGGAAAAGGCAACCGGTGCGACCTTCCAGATGATGGGTTGCGTGACGGCTGGAGCAAGCGCCGGTATGGTCAAGACGATGTCCAGCCCGGTCGACAGCGCCGATTCCTTCATCACTTTGGTGTATTCCGTGGTTCGGCTCAACCTCTCCAGCGGATCTTTGATCCCAAAGGGGACATCGACCGGCAGCACCGAGATCCGGTTACCAAAAGAGCCCTTCTCCTGCTCGACGCGCATATTGACAGGCACCAGAACGCGCAGAAACTCCTGGCCCGAGTCGTCGCTAACGTCCTGCAGGTATTGGTCGACGGCGCCAGTCAGGACGGTCAGCATAACATCATTCACCGAAGCACGACGATTGGATTTGATGGCGCGCACTTCCGCAAGGGAAAACTCCGCCCAGGCGAGGACCTGTTTCCCAGTATTCTTGCCGTTAATCGCCAGTTTCTTGATGGGGGTTAGATTGTCATTGACGAGGTTGGCAACGCCATAGAAAGCGCGGCGGCGTTGCTCTTTGTCACCCAGAACCTTTCTAACAACTGAGGCATCGTGAGTTAGCTTACGCAGGATACCCCATTTATGAGGGATGTCCTGTTTGACGGCCTCGAACAGCAAGCGGCGTCGGCTGGGCAGGCGCGGGGGATCATAGAGGGGCTTGCGTGGATTGGGCGGTGTTTCTGGCGTAAGGTCCATCATAATCGTGAAGAGTTCGACAGCCGAAAGTCCATCCACCATGCAGTGATGCACCTTGAAGAACAAGGCCGTGTTGCCGTCCTCGAGGCCCTCGATGAGGTAGATCTCCCACAAAGGCTTTGAACGGTCCAGGACGCCAGAAACGAGGTGGCCGACTAGCTCCCGCAACTGTGCGACAGTTCCAGGCCGATCGACCTGAACATGGAAGACATGATTGCCGACGTAGAAATTCGGGTCATAGGCCCAGGTGAGGGGGCCAAGATTGAGGGGTGCCTGGATCAAGCGCTTCTGATAGATGGGGGCCCGATGGATGCGTGCGTCAATCAGTTCAACAAGATCTGTATACGCGATTTTTCCTTCAAAAATCGTCAAAGCCCCGATGTTCATTGGGGTTTCAGGCTTTTCTACATACAAGAAAGCTGTATCGACTGGGCCAAGTATATTTGGCTGCTTGCTCTGTTTCATAAGATTTCCCTTCTGCTATCTCCCATCGAAGGGAGGCCTGGGACGGTGCGGAAATCTACACATGGTCTTCTTCAATTTGCTGGAGTACCTTCAAGGCGGCAACTTCACCGCTCTTGATCATTTTCCGCTGCACCTCTGGTCGGAATGAGAATTCTGGTGCCAGGAAAAAGTCGACATCATCAGGGTCCGGTTGTATCCAGAAGATCCGCTTTTCAGGGTGCTCCCGTTCGTAGATCTTACGCCAAACAGCGATGCGCTCCTGGAATAGCATCGATGTGGACTGCTTGACAATGTTGATCCAGCCCATGTCATTGATACTCCGGCCGGTACCTTGAATGCGTAATGGTTGGTAAGTATGCGAGATAAGGATCGTGTCCGCTAGACGGACGCCAATGTCGGCCGATAGCGTCCGCTTCACTTCGCCGTCGATATAGTAGCGGTCTTTGATCTTAACCGGCTCAAAGATCCCCGGAATAGCGCTGGAGGCCCGCACAGCACGATGGATGGGGACGTCGATCATAAAGTCATTTTCTTCATCTTGAAAAGTGTATTTGCCATTGAAGACAGCACGTTGGGCAGCGTCCAGGGCTGAGGCGACAACATAGAGGTCGATTTCTGTATCAGCAAAATCAGCCGAGGGGAGTAATGACTTGAAGAGATCCTCTAAGGCGACGGTATCAAAGAACCCGGAGATATGTGACTGGCTGTGGATAATGGTATCCAGCGCCTCTGCCAGGATATCCCGGTTATAGAGCCGGGGCAGGGAGAGCATGAAACGGAGCCCAGCGTAGCTGCTGAGAAGGGACTGCTTGGCAATGTCTCCATATTTCGGCTTGAACAACATTGTCGAGGTCAATGTCTTGACCCAGGAGTCAAATTTCGGTACGTAGACTTGCTTCTGGTGGAGAGATGTCAACAGGTTTTCGACGGAGGCGCCGGATGCGATGAAAGCACCGATGACGGCACCTGCACTCGTCCCGACAATTGAGGAGATATTCTCGGGGCGCAGTACCTTCAGCACCCCCAAGTGGAAATAGAATGCTTTCGTGGCGCCACCGCTGAGCACCAGGCTAATACCGGGCTGCTTCTCGAGTTTGACATCTAGTTGGGATAATTGGTCGGTCACGGTTTTTCTCCACAATACGGAGTCTAGCCTGAAGTATCTGGCGTAGTTGGAGGCAAAATCAGGACAAATTGCGCTTCTGCTAGTATTTATACCATAAACTCGGGCACTGACAAACCAATATCACTTTCAGATTTTAAGTTGTCTCTTCGCGATCGGGTGTGCAGGACTGGGCTAGCGATAGCACATCTCCCCAACAGCTAGTGTGGGCCTCAATCCTAAAAGCTCAGTCGTGCACAGTGGTGATCCAGAACTGATTGGCCTGAGAGACTCTAGTTAGCCAGTTGAGCCATCCTCAGGGCTTTACCCAGTAATGTTGGAGCGTATCGGCCTTATCTGCCCGTACCGCGTGTGCACGATCAACAGATCCGGGGTAGGAGTTCTCCTGCTGGCAAATCGACAATTCGTGAGCCACCAATGCCTGTCTTGGCGACGACGATCCCTGGATGGTCGCTGACCACCTGTCCGATACGGGCCGCATTGACTCCAAGAGGATGAGCCCGCATAGCTGCCAGGACAGCGTCTGCTTGGGCTTCGGGAACAAATGCGACCAGCTTGCCCTCATTGGCGACATAGAGTGGGTCTAGCCCCAGAATCTCGCAAGCCGCTTGCACCGTTGGATCAACCGGAACAGTCACTTCGTCAAATTCGATCCCGACGGCAGAAGCGGTTGCCAGTTCGTTCAGCACCGCTGCCAATCCGCTGCGCGTCGCGTCCCGCAAGCAGTGAATATCGGGGGCAACTTCCAGCATCCGGCTGACCAGACCATTGAGTGCCGCGCTATCACTCTTGATCGTCGACTCGAAGGCCAGCCCTTCGCGTACCGACATGATGGCCATCCCATGATCGCCGAGGGTGCCATTTACCAGGATGACATCTCCCGGTTGGGCATTGGTGGCTGTGATGTGAATGCCTTCTGGGATCACGCCAATTCCGGAGGTGTTGATGTAGATACCGTCACCATGACCTCTGTTAACGACCTTGGTATCGCCGGTGACGAGTTGCACGCCCGCGTCTTCACAGGCGCGTTTCATCGACTCGACGATCAGGCCCAGCGTCTCCATGCGCAGGCCTTCTTCGATGATAAAGCCGGCGCTTAGGTACAGGGGCTGGGCACCACTCATGGCCAGGTCATTGACGGTCCCATTCACGGCGAGTTCACCGATGTTCCCCCCCGGAAAGAACAGCGGATTCACGGTGAATGAATCGGTGGTGAAGGCCAGGCGCAACGTGGTATCTCCCGCCGGGAACTCTAGTATCGTGGCGTCGCCCGCCTGGGCCAGTAGGTCATTCCCGATCTCTGGCACAAACAGGTGATTAATCAGATCGGCCATCATTTTTCCGCCGCTGCCATGACCCATCACCACGGTCGGATAGTTCTTTAGCGGTATCGGGCAAGCCCAGGCGCCGAGGTTGGGTTTCTCAATGTCGGTCATTGGGTGATGGTCTCTTTCTGGTCATTAAGGCGACGGAAGCGGTAGTAAGCTGCGCAGGCCCCTTCTGAAGACACCATCGTGGCGCCGAGGGGGGTCTGGGGGGTGCATTCTTTGCCGAAGGCGGGGCAATCCGACGGTTTTTTCAGGCCTTGCAGGATCAAACCGCTGATGCAAACCTCGGGTTCGTTGGTGCTAATCGCTTGAACGCCTGGGAAGCGTTGTTCGGCATCAAAGGCAGCGTATTTCTCACGTAGTTTGTAGCCGCTCATTGGAATCGTGCCGATACCGCGCCATTTCCGGTCGCAGAGTTCGAATGCCTGGCGGATAACGGCCTGAGCAGGTTGATTACCCTCGCGCGTTACGGCTCGTTCGTAGGCGTTTTCAACGGTTGCGCGCCCTTCCTCGAGCTGCTGGACGGTCGTCAAGATACCCTGAGCGATATCGATTGGCTCGAAGCCGGTGACGACGATAGGGACATTGTATTTCGCAGCCAGGGGTTCATACTCCCAATAACCCATAACCGCGTTGACATGCCCCGCAGCCAGGAACCCATTGACGAGGACATCTGGTGATTCCATCAAGCCGGCAATAGCCGCCGGAACCGTAACGTGCGACACCAGGATCGCAAAATTCTCAAGGCCCAGGCGTTCTGCCTGGACGACAGCCATTGCATTGGCCGGCGCGGTCGTCTCGAAACCGATTGCGAAGAAGATCACCGTCTTATCCGGGTTCTGCTGGGCGATCTTCAACGCGTCGAGAGGGGAGTATACAATCCGGACATCGGCGCCGGTGGCCCTCACACTGAACAGGTCACCAGTCGATCCTGGTACGCGCAACATGTCCCCGAAGGATACAAAGATAACATCGGGGCGCGAGGCCAGGGCCAGTGCTTTGTCG
>JAADYW010000035.1 GCA_010092845.1 Chloroflexota bacterium | reverse complement strand
CCATTTCGGTACGGGCCAGAACACTCTCAGGAATATAGTCCGGTATACGTGATGCCCACTCGTCGACAACCTGGTGGACCAATTTCCGCATTACCCGGCTGCTGATACCTTTAGTTAGGGGGTATACTGGGACGATCTGCCCGCGTTTAAGGTGCTTCTGATCTACTGGCTCCCACTCAGGATTGGCCATCGTCATGGTGCCGTTATAACGCGATGTTTTGCCATAGACCAGGATTTGCATATCAGGCTTGATCGCCCGTTTGAGATAAGGCTGATTGAAGAAAGTGATCACCAACTTACCGCTTCCGTCGTCTAGGGTGACCCGGATTAGTGGTTGGTTCTGGCGGGATACCCGCTCTGTAACATCCGTCACGGCCCCAATGGCAACCACTGTTTCGTCGGCTGGCAACCGGTGCAAGGGATACATTTTGGTATAGTCATCATACCGAAGCGGAAAATGGAATAGCAGATGATTAATCGTGACGATACCCAGTTTTGCCAGTTGTTCGGCCCGCTTCTTGCCAATACCATGCAGAGTCTCGACGGGGTGCTCCAGTTCGCCAAGAGTTTGGAGTGCCGTTTCAAGGTCAAGCGGCTCCCGAGGGGCGATATGCGGTTTGGGTACTTGAGGCGTAGACGCTTCTGCAGAGATAGCGGCCTGCAGTACGGGATCGACTTCCAGGCTGGTAGTGATGATGTCAGACTCGGGCAGTGCCTCGTCGTCTTCGCCCCTGTCTTCATCCTGGTTTGAGGGCAGTCCTGCTGTTTCCTGGGGAAGGGCTGGTTCATGGCTGACTTCATCGTCGGCTTCTGGTGAGGGGTGATCGTCCGTCACGGTACCCACGAACTCTGGGTCCGGTTCAGTCCGCCCGGTGATGCGCCCCAGCATATAGCGAATCATGCGCTGGCGGTCGAGGCGATCTTGGCTGTCGCTATACTTGAGCATGACATTTCGCAATTCATCGGCGAGAGCATGCTGCTGGTCGGTTTTCGCTTGTTGACGGGCCTCAAGGACCCAGTTAGGGGCATAGGCTTCAAGCCCACCAATAACGGCGCTATTCTTATAGCCAGTTTCCTGTTCAAGACGGAGTATCTTGACGAGTGTTTCTACTGCAGAAGGCATAATTCTAATATTCCGAAAGTCTCAGGACCGAGCGCGTATAAGGGCAACACCGATTGCGCCCGGTCCAATCTGGGTGCCAATGGCGGTGGTTGCCTCGGTAATAACGGTCTGGTCTGGTGGGGCAATATGCTGGACGAGTCCGAGTAGATGTTCAGCGCGGTCACGAGCATTGGTGTGCATAACGGCCAGGCGCTCTAGTGGCGCTTGATCGGTGACAAGCTGTGCCATCTCAGGATAAATCTTCTTGAAAGTGCGTACCCGATTGAGGAGGTCAACGTTTCCGCCACTTAATGACACAACTGGTTTAATCTGAAGCAAAGAGCCAACCCCGGCAGTCAAACGGCTCACCCGGCCGCCGCGCCGCAAGTATTCAAAAGTATCAAAAGCCGCGTAGACCTTGAGACGGCTGCGTGTGTCGTCAATGATCGATAGGATCGTTTTCAGGTCTGCGCCATTGGCCGCGGCTTCCGCGGCGGCCAGAACTTGCCAGCCGACGCCCATTGACAATGAGCCGCTGTCGATAACGGTACATTTGTCCTCACCGATATTTCTGGCGGCTAGCAGCATCCCGTCATAGATACCACTGAGGGTCTTGGCCAACGAAATCGCGACCACGTGGTCGGCCTCGTCTAGCGCTTCGCGGAAAATCTGCTCGGTGAGACCCGGCGGCGGCGCGGCTGTCGTGGGAAGCTCGGGGGCCGCGGCGAGACGCGAATAGAAGTCAGGGCGTGTTAGGGCAACCCCGTCATCCGCGAAGCTCTCAGCGCCAAAATTCACAAAAGCGGGCACCACCCGGATGTTGTATCGCTTGGCCCAACCGGCATCGAGGTCAGCCGTGCTGTCCGTCACAATGCTGATCTTTGTCACAGGTATTCATCCTCGTCTTCGTTTTCCATGATGACAATACCGGCTGCATCGGAACCGAGAAACGTCGCCAATGAACCGTCGTAAAGATGGGTGGGGAAGTTTGATGTTGAAAGCTCCAGGGCAAGGCGGTCCTGCAACTGGCGTATGGTGTTGGTCAGGAGCGGGGTATGGTGCAAGATAACCAGTTGCTCAAAGTCCGTAAACTCGCCGGCAAACTCTACCAGCTTATCCACTGCCTGAGAGGAGTCCAGGGCCTTTTCCATAATGACCAGGTTGCCTTCTTCGATCGTGATGAAAGGCATTACCCCTAGCATTGACCCTAGAATCGCCTGGGCCTCACTAATGAGATTATGATGGCAGATGGTTGTCATTGTTTGCACGAAAAAAACGGAATAGACGCGCCCTATCGCCCGACGCACTGCCCGCACAACTTCCTCCAGGTCCGAAATCTGGCGCGCCAAAATGGCGGCTTTCTCGGCCAGGATGCCCAGACCAACGGACAACGTCTGGGAGTCAATGACGGCAATATCGCAGCGCCCGAGCAACATCTTGCTAGCCGCCAGCATGTTGCGATAGACGCCGGTCAGGTTCGCTGAGATATGAATGGAGACGATTTTGCTGACCTCACGATTAAGGCGGGCATACACGGTGCGACACTCATCCGGGGTTGGCGGCTCTAGCCGTGGGATGACGTGATTGTAGCGCATCCGGTGCAAGAATTCCTCGGGGCCAATGTCGATACCCAGCTTAAAGCGGTCATCGCCGAAGCGCACATAAACCGGTACAACCGTGATGTTGTAACGGCTTATGATGGACGGATCGATGAACAGCGCCGTACTATCTGTAACGACTCGGATTTCGCTCATTCTATGCTCAGGATATAGGGGTAATAGGGCTGACCGCCATAGACAACCTCGAACTCCAGTTCCGGATACTCCTCGGCCAGTGACATCGCCAACGCTTCAGCCGCAGGGGCGTCGATATCAGACCCGTAGTAAAGGGTTACCAGTTCCATTTCATCGAGTTCGGCCTCTTGCAATAAGCTCGCCGCAACATGGGGTAGTGAGTCACCCACGGCGCACAGCGTGCCTTCAAGCAGGCCGATGATCTGGCCTTCCGTCACCTTGATGCCATCCAGCTCAACACTCCGGGTGGCGGTGGTCACTTCTCCGGTGACGACCTCGTCTCGGGAAAGAGACATCGCCTGAATTACGGCATCAAAATCGCCATCAGGTTGATAGGCGACCATTGCGCTAACGCCTTCGGGCACCGTCCGTGTGGGAATGACCAGTACCTGGCGATCTTCGACCAGGGTAGCCACCTGTTGAGCTGTCAGGACGATGTTCTTATTGTTGGGCAGCAGGATGATCTTGTCGGTGTCTACGGCCTGGATTGCGGTCAGGAATTCCTCCACACTGGGGTTGTTTGTCTGCCCACCGTTGACCAATCCGGATACGCCCAATTCCTGGAATACTTTGGCAATCCCCGGGCCGGGAGCAACGGCAATCGTTGCGATGTCACCCGGGTTGACCTGACGCAAGGTGAAATCTTCGGGTTCCTGGGGCTGGCGTTGCCGGACAAAGGCCTCATATTGTTCCAGCATGTTTTCAACTACCAGATCGGACAACTGCCCGATGTTGGCTGCATACGTGAGCGGGACACCAGGGTTATTGACATGGACGTGCACTTTAATGGCATCCGCTGTGGCAACCACTACGGCTGATTCACCCATTGACTCCATGGCTGATTTGATCGCGGCGCTGTTGAGATTGGGGCCCTTGATAACGAACTGCACATCATAGAAGTTCTCGCCGGGGTGTTGAAGCTGGCCGCCTTCATACTCAGGTGCAAGTTCAGATGCTTCTGCATACAGTGCCCCGGTTGTCACGGGCTCACCATTGATATGGCGCAACATCCCTTCCAGGATGTACATCAAACCGGTTCCCCCAGAATCGACAACGCCGGCCTCCTTGAGGACAGGTAGCATCTCCGGGGTTCGTCTGACCGTGTCCCAGCCGCGGTCAACAATACGAGTGAGCAATTCTCGCAGATCGGAAATCGTTGGTACCAGCTCTTCGGCTTCTTCCGTCATCTCGCGGGCAACGGTCAGGATCGTGCCCTCGACGGCACGCTGTACACCGCGATAGGCGGTCTCGGTGGCCTGGCGCATGGCCTCGACCATGAGGGACGCATCGAAGGTTTCCGCTTCTCCCAGGGTGCGTGCAAAGCCGATCCACAGTTGGGATAGGATGGTCCCGGAGTTGCCGCGAGAGCCCATCATGGCACCATGGGCCATCTGGGCGGCGGTATTGCCAGCCCCCCGTGGTTCCATCTCAGCCACTTCTTTGGTGGCGTTGCGCATGGTTAACAGCATATTGGTGCCGGTATCGCCGTCAGGAACAGGGAAGACGTTTAACTCGTTGACCCGTTGGTAATGGCTTTCGAGCCACTGCAGGCCGGCCATTGCCATCGCTTTTAGTTGCTTACCATTGCAGGTTAAACATTTGTCGTTGGTCATAGGACTACAATGTGCTATTTATCGTCACGGTTACTAATTCTCAAGCCCTGGACATGCACGCTGACAGACTTGACCGGCATGCCACTATGCTTTTCAACGGTATAACGAACGCTGTTGATGATACTCGTTGCGACACTTGCGATGCGTGTGCCGTATTCTAACACCACATAGAGTTCAATCTCGATGTTATTGTCATTGATCGTCACATCCACGCCACGATGCGGATCACGGGAAATTGTTGCTGCAATGTCAGAGGCCAGGTTAGAAGTCGCCATACCGACCACGCCGTAGGTCCGCGTCACCGTATAGCTGACCAGGGTCGCGATTGCGGTCGTGGAGATCTCTATCATTCCATATTCGGTCTGTTTTGTCGCCATGTATTTTATGCCTCGGTTTTAACGACCCTTGCCGCACAATAGGCAGTATGGTAACATGCGATGGCAATTTCCCCAATTCTAGCAGAATAGGGCAAGGTTCAATGGCTAAGTGCGAGTATTGCGGTAAGCATACCCAATTCGGGCAGAACAATCCATTCTCTCAGAAGAAAACCAAGCGCACCTTCAAGGCAAACCTGCAGAAGGTTCGGGTTATCGAGAATGGGCAGGTTGTACCCCGCACGTTGTGCGCTAAGTGCATCAAGACACTTGGTAAACCACCACGGGTACGTAAGAAGAAGTCAGGTGCAGAGCAGCAGGAAGTGTGATGCTATCTGCATACCAAACAGACTGAGAGGCCAGCAGCGTTCGAGATGCTGGCTTTTTGTCTTTAAAAATATAGATGGTTTTAGATATAGGTCGACCGCTCGTACTGGGCAACGACCGCATTAAGCGCAGCCATCCCACACACTACACCACCCTCCGCCCCAAAGACAGCGCTCCCAGCGACCAGCACGTTGGCGCCGGCCTTAAGGATATCAGTTGCAGTATTGGGATCCACGCCACCGTCAGCCGAAATATCGATGTTAAGTTTGCGCTGGCCGCTCATCTGACGGAGCGTGCGGATCTTGGGCAAGGTCTCCGCCAGGAAAGACTGGCCCCCAAAGCCTGGATTCACCGTCATTACAATGATGTTGTCAACTAAATGCATGACCTCGCTTAATGCAGTGGCAGGCGTATGCGGATTGATGGCGACACCGGGCTGCATGCCAAGCTCACGGATCATCTGTAATGTGCGATGCAAGTGGGGCGATGCTTCGAGGTGAACCGAGAGGATCGAAGCACCCGCGTCGGCAAAGGCCTGGAGATGGCGCTCAGGTTCAACGATCATCAGGTGGACATCAAGGGGCAGCTCCGTCCCACCGCGAATAGCTTTGACAACCAATGGCCCCATCGTGATGTTGGGCACAAAACGACCATCCATCACGTCAATATGAATGCGCTGTGCGCCGGCTTCTGTTGCCTGCTGAACCTCTTCGCCCAGGCGCGTGAAATCGGCAGACAATACCGATGGTGCAATCTTCAATGGCAAGCTCATGCTTGTTCATCTCCCGTGCTTGTGTCCAGGGATCAATCAACCCAGCGATCTTTGAATTCAGCCCAGTCCTCGGGCGTAGCATTCTCGTAGAAGTACAGCCCTGCGCCAATAACCCGGTCGCCAGCATCTCCGGCTTGACGGATACCATTGCGTGCGCCATTGATCGCTGTGGAGACATTTTCGATGTCGGGATCATGCAGTATCGCGGCCGGGTAGGAGGGCAGTACGACGACCATATCGGTACCGACATCAATACGTTCGATATCACGGGCATAGGTCTCTACCTGATAGCTCACCCAGCGCTCGTAGTCCTCAGGAGATTCCAAACCGCCGGCGTGCGCCATCACAGCGATCTCGTCAACAATAACGATCAGGCGTTGCTTGTATTCAGGCTGCCAGCTAACTGAGGGGTTGCCTGCGCCCCGCGGGACACGCGCATCGGATGGGATATGATCAGGTGGCACCGTGATCGACAATACTCCCCCATCCAGAACCTCCTCCAGGGCGCGCACCATCCGTACAAAGATCTCACTGCCGTTAAAGACATTGAAGCCCTGCAGATGAACCCCATCATAACCCCATTCCTCGGTGGTATTGCGGATATAGTTGACCAGAGATACCTGGCTGGTTGAGTCACCATGCTGTTCTGGCTCGAACCAGACCCACACCAGCACTTCAATATCGGAATCTGCTGCCCGAATACGTTCACGGAAGCTCTGGGCGTAGGCATGCTCGCGATACTCACCGTTGACCCGCCACGCTCCTGTCTCGACATAGATGCGGTCAATATTGTTTTCCTGGAGCCGTTCAACTAGTACATCGACCTGTTCAGGTGTGACTTCGTTCAGGGTCCAGGCTTCTTTTAGCCAGACGCGATTATGCTGGGCGTTCGTTGTCTCATTCTCGCCACCGAGTTGCAGAATAATCTCGCGGATAATCGCGCCAGCAACCAGCAAGCCGATCACAGCCGCCAGCACCACAACCCAATCGGGTAAGGATCGGCGGCGACGACGAACATGGCCTCGCGAAGAAGATGAGCCGAAACGTGATGAAAGCCGATCGCTCACGTGTGTAACCCCAATTGTTCCCAAAGCGGCGGCCCGAGTAGCAACAGACCGACAATAACCGAGATGAAAACCATGAACAATACAGTTCCGGCAGCGATGTCCTTGGCGACACGTGCCATCGGGTGAAACTCCGGGCTGGCCAGGTTAACCGCCGCCTCAATCGCGGCATTAACGAATTCCGCCAGCCACACGACACCGACCATCAAGACGATGACGGCCAGATCCCGAGCCGGCAACCCCAACCACAAGGCGACACCCATCACAATAACTGTCGCGGCGGCTTGAATGCGGATGTTTTTCTGGTAGCGCAGCATGTACATCCAGCCCGCCAGAGCATAGTTGAAACTGGCACGGCGGCTCTGGCTGACCTGCGGACAATGGTCCCGGGGATCAATAGCCAGGGTCTCAATCACATGGCTGGGCAACCAGCGTTGCCAGAGGGTCTGTTTGGGCCGGTTTTCGGACATTTTGCTTATGAGTCCTCAGGCTGATGAATGTAGTCTGGCACAACAAGATCGACGCCCAGTAACTTGAGGAGTTCAGCTTGTTGGTCCCACATCTCTTGCTGCGCCTCGGGAGTATCGTGATCGTAACCGAGCAGATGTAAGGTGCCGTGAACTACAAGTAAGACGAACTCGTCATGCGGATCATGATTGTTGGCGCGAGCCTGGCGCATCGTGTGCGGATAAGCTAGGATGATATCACCTAGATAGGGACCTTCATAGGCCGCGATCTCCTCGGCCAGCGGTGCTCCAGGAAATGACAGTACATCTGTCGGGGCATCCACGCCGCGGTATTCGCGATTAAGGTACTGCACCTCGGCGTCAGTTGTCACGTACAGCGCAACATCACCGTCCTGGTGCAGATGGCTCAGTACCTGTTGAACAATCGCCGGCAAGGACTCGAGTGCTGAGGACGGCATGGCATTATCTAGTTCCACCACCTCGTTGATCTGCATCGTTGCGCTCATGGTTCTTGCTCGGTAGATACTTGTTCTGGAGATTCAGGTTGATCATCTGGCGAGGCAGTGGCCTCATTTTCGCTGGTTGATGCTGGAACAGTCGGCTGTTCAGTAACGGATGGCGACTGGTTGTTGCGGGGTGCTGGCGGAGCCACGGTTCCTGCAATAGAAGCCTCAGTCGTTTCTTTATCAGCAACCGGAACGTTCTCCTGAGTGGTGCGCTTCTGCTCGACGGCATGCGTAGCCCGTTGCTCATGCTGGTTACCGTCGCGGCTGGATGGCCGTTCTGGCTCTGTTGCCGGCTGTTTTTCGAGGAAGGCTGCCGGCCGGGGCCGAGAAGCCTCCTCAGATCCTGCGGGCAGCTCCATAGTCTCGGGCGCCGCGATTCGCGATGGCGCTTCTTGACCTGGATAGCGGATGCGGGTATGGTAGATTCCCTGCAATGTATCGATGAATACCTCGCGGATCGCCTTGAGATCGTTCAGTGTCAAACCGCTCTCGTCGAGTTGACCTTCCTGAAGCTTCTTCTCGAAGATCATATTGACCACTTTGGTCACTTCTTCTTCGTTGCTGGGTTGGATAGACCGGGCCGCACTCTCGATACTATCCGCCAACATGAGGATCGCCGATTCCCGTGTTTGGGGAATTGGCCCAGGATAGCTGTATTCCGCAATATCAACCTTGGTGGGATCCCCATCCGCCAACTTGAGGGCCTTGAAGTAGAAATATGGCTGTGTTGTACCGTGATGTTCGCGGATGAAATCCCGTATCCGTTGCGGCAAACGATAGCGGCGCGCCATTCGGTCGCCATCGGTGACATGGCTGATCAGAATCCGTGCGCTGCGCAACGGGTCATTGATGTCATCATGGGGGTTAATCCCTTTCTGGTTTTCGACAAAGAAGTAGGGATTCACCATCTTACCGATATCATGATATGTGGCGGCAACACGCAATAACGGCGCATCAGCACCAATGCGTTCCGCCGCTAGCTCGGCCAGGTTGGCCACTTGCAGGCTATGCTGAAATGTTCCTGGGGCTTCGCGGAGGAGCCGTTGTAATAGTGGCTGATCTGGACGGCTAAGCTCTACCAACCGCAGGCTGGTTGTCAGGTTCATTACACTGCTGATGACGCCCAATTGGACCAAGGCAATCCCGGCGGCAAAGGTGCCGCCAATCATGGCAATGCCGGCCGTTGTCATCAGCGCCAGGAATTCCGGATCCTCGTTGGCTAGCAGTTCAAGGCTTATCGCCGCCCCAACATTCGCCAACCCGATGACAACCCCGGCGAAGAAGTAGGAATTGGGGCGCTCTTTCTGCCCCAGGGCCAATACACCAGCGATGCCCCCTGAAAGTGTCAACACGGCGAATTCAACTGAGTTTGTGTCTAACATCGCTGCAACCAGCACGGCCAGAGCCGCTGTGATGACAATAGCCAGATGAGCACCAACCATTGTCGCGACCAGCAACGACAACGCCGCGGCGGGGAATAGGAACTGCTGGTCAAAGCCATCAGGTCCAAATAGCCGTGCCCCCACCAGAAATTCCAGAAAGAGAAGTGCCAGCAGAGCAAGAATAGAATGCTGGTGGATGATCTCGGGGTAGAATCGTTGGATGTAAGCGACAACGACACCCAATAGCAGGACCAGGGCGACCAGATAGCCAGTGGTGATCCGTGCGGTGTCAACTTCTTGTTGTAGCAGCCCGAATTGCCGCAATGCCTCCATATCAACGGGACGGATTTCCTGGCCCTTCGAGATAATCAGCGAGCCATCCCGGTAGCTGATTTCCTCCTGGGGGACAACGATTGCGGCAGCTTCTTGGGCTTCGCGCGTGGCTTCCTCATCAAATTCTATCGTTGGTACTATCAAGGGACTGACGAATTTGACGATGATTTCCTCATCAACGTCGCTGAAGCTCGCCTCAACACGGGTTTGGAGCGCCAGGATTTCATTCTCTACGCCATCCGGCGGGATATCACGGCGCATCGTGCGCTCCAACACCAGGATAATCTGTTCGGACAGTCGGTTCCAGCGTGCTGCGCTGGCATCCCGGATGCTAACCCACGTCGCCTCATCCAGTGTATCAAGCGCCTCAATTGCCTCAAGATCGCGCAGTTTTTGTTCTGGCGTGGAATAGGGGTTGCTACGCACCAGATTGATATATTCGATGATGTCATTGGCCAGGGCCAGCTGCTGAGGACCGACATCCGGAATATCGACATAAACCGGGTCAGTGCTGGCGCGGGCTTCCTGGCGTCTTTCCTCGGTGCGGACGACACTAATGTAGGTTCGGTCCTCGGGTGCGTAGATATCCTCGGGAGCAATATCCCCGACCTCAAGTTGAAACCGTTCACCGCCGGGGGAGATATCGTCAAAGCCGAGGGTGATGGTCCCAAAGGCAAGGAAGAGCACGGTAATCACTACCCAGAGCAAACGTTCGATGTGCTTGGGTTCGATATGAAAACTGGTCATGAGTTTCTGCATATGAGCAGCTGTCCGTGACTTCCCTTAGGCGGGACTACTGTTCGCGATGTTTTAGCGTTGTCATAATGCGTTAGCTCAGCAACTCGCGCACCACCTCGTTGACCAGTTTGCCATCTGCCTGGCCCTGGACCTTCTTCATTACTTCGGGCATGACTTTGCCCATGTCCTTTGGCGAGGTAGCGCCGACTTCATCGATTACTTTCTGGACAATCTGTTCTATTTGGCCCCGGCTCATTTGCTCTGGCAGATAAGGTTCGATAATGGCGATTTCTTGCCGTAGGGTTGCGACCTCATCCTCACGCCCGCCTTCCTGATACGCATCCAGTGACTCCTGCCGGCGCTTGATTTCGCCCTTCAGGACTTTGATGATGCCAGCATCGTCGAGTTCCGTCTGTGTGTCGATCTCGACCTGTTTAATTGCCGACTGAAGGCTACGCAATGTGTTGCGGCGTTGGGTGTCCTTGTTCTTCATGGCCGCTTTCAGATCGTCTGTAATCTGTGCTTTGAGGCTCATCGTAGAGCTTCCTCTCCGTTTTTGGGCTTCAAATATCTGATGGACAAAGGATATATCAACCCGGTGGCCACGTTAGGCGGCGACCACCCAATAGATGAACGTGCAGATGCTTGATCTCCTGGCCGGCATCTCGCCCGTTATTGATCACTAACCGGTACCCCGACTTGTCCAAGTTGAACTGCTTGGCCAGCTTGGCAGCAACGGATAGCAGTCGCCCTGCGATGTGCTCGTTGCTCTGGCCGATTTCGTTCACCATCCCGATTTCCTCCCGCGGGATAATCAAGATGTGAACGGGGGCCTTGGGATGAATATCTTTAATGGCAAAAACGAGGTCATCCTGGTAGACGATCTCGCCAGGCATCTCGCCATTGATGATACGTGTGAAAATGCTGCTTTGACTCATGGGGTTACTCCTTGAAGTGCTGGCGTTGTGATCTGCGATGGGGGGCCCAGGATAACGATGTTGTCGAAGGCAATGGTGATTGGATAGTCGTCCGCGCTATTAGGAGTATTGCCCACAGATAGACCGATTTGGCCCTGCTTGAAGTCGTCATCTGTGAAGACATACGTCGCTTCATTGCCTTCAACGCATTCCTGTTCGTTTTCCACATACATGCTTTCGCGCCGGCTGCCTTTTAGGCATAGCAGTAGCGGCTTGCCATTCACAAAGAACCTGAACGCGTCATCTCTAGCCACAATCCGGATCTCATTTTGTGCATCCTTCGGGCTTTCAATCACGTTCTGCTTACCCGGACGAATCAGGGTTGGATGCGGCGGCTCGAAAGAGGTCTGATCTGTGGTTGGGATCCAGACACTCAGGGTTTCCTGGACAACGCCTTCAGGGTCATCGTCGTCGGAATATACCTTTGACAACTGATAATAGCCGTCTCCGCTAATCTCAAACAGGTAGTAGTTCTCGTCATTGCGGTAGCGGAATATGATGCCATAGCGATTATCATGAACTGGATCGCTATTGAGTTGAGTGGTTGTCACCCGCATGTCAAAATCGCGGAACTTGCGGTTCAGGAGGGCAAAATACCCATCGGGCGGGCCTGCCTCGAATTCCCAGGAGAGGACGAGGTGATTGTCACCATTTTCATCTGCCAGGATTTCCCCTTCGTCCCATTCGTCGTTGAACTTATCAAAGGTGGTGATAAAGAGCAACTCGCCAGGTTCAGTATCGGGTAAGGGTAATTCGATCACATCCGTCAGAATCGCGTATACCAGACCTAGCACCGTCAATGTAGAGGCGGCCACAACAAGCACCGCATAGAGCATCCAGGTATAGCGAGGCTGGTCGCGGCGGATTCGTTCGGCACCCAGTGCCAGGCGATAGTCCGGTTGGATGAACTGCAGGTAGAGCCACAGTGTCAGCGCGATGGTGGCGAAGATTGGTATCAGGCCGAACAGGAATCTGCCACCCAGCCATATCGCTATGGCTGCAAACAACGCCAGGGTGCAAAGCAACGCCAGCAATGCTGTGCGTCCTGCATGCCAGGCCGGAGGCTCTTTGGCGCCGAGGGCAATACTGCTCCAGAGCAGACCGTAGCCGATGACCATCAGCACTATAGCAACCATCAACACCGGATAGGAAGTGAAGGTGTCGCCAGTGACGCGATCAGCCAATCCCTCTTTGAGTTGCTCGGTATTGACACCGAATAGCGCTTGGCTGAATTCAACGACTACCCGAACACCGCCAGCCATCAAGATCAACAGACCCATCACGAGGAATAGAACCTGGATCACAGCAATGAGGCGATTCTGGCGTGGTGATGTCCGTTGGATGGGGGAACTTTTCGATACCATAGAAGCCCTATGTATTGCCCATTAGCCGACGAAATAGTCCGCAGTGCCGTTCGGAAGACGTCTGACTACCCTGT
>JAADYW010000215.1 GCA_010092845.1 Chloroflexota bacterium | reverse complement strand
GCCGGTGCCATTCTCTCCGCGCATCCTGGACAGGCTCCCTAGCGGTCGATATCCGCGCTCAGGGCGTTCAAGCCGGTGTCAACCGAGACCGTATCGCCTTCTTGTTCTATGTCTGCGCAGCCTACTGATCAGGAAATTTGTTATATAACTTCTTACTGCAAGTTTATTAAATGTAATAAACTAAATTTGGTAAATTTACGTTGACAGGAGTGACCACAATGGAATACCCTCTAGTAAGAGCCATTATATTCCAATCATCCAATTAGCCCGAAGCTGGGAATCTAGTTCCCGGTAGAATACGTGAGGGGCACTATGTTAGAGCATAGTCTATTGCAACGATTGTGGTTCAGAAAGCTGCTTCTGAGCCTAGCCATTATAGTACTTGCCATTATTCCCGGAAGCAGTTATGCATCTAGTGAACAGGTATCTGAGCCACGTAGTCGTCAGGAGACAGAAGAACCTGGCACGATTGCGTTTATCCTCTCAACAACACCGCAGGATGGAACGGATTTTCTCTTCACAGGGGATCTTGGGACGTTCACGCTAGACGATGCGGTCCCTGATGACGGAGACACTTATTCGGCCAGCCACACCGTAACCGCCGCTCCTGGTGAGTACTTTGTCACCAATGAGATTCCATTCGGCTGGCAGTTAACTGATTTTGTCTGCGAGTCTGACATCCAAGGCGGCAGTGCGGTAACATCTGGCACCGGCGCTGAATTCGGCGCCGGTGCCGTTGTCATGGTTGATCTTGACGCGAACGAGACGATTACGTGCCGGTTTATCGGCGAGCGGTTACCCCAAGAGCAGTTCACCGTCGTCAAGTACCACGATCTTAACCAGGATGGCGCACGCTCCCCTGACGAGCCCGGCCTGCCTGGCTGGGAGTTCTCAGTCGTGGATGATGTCGCCGGGACAGTCGCATCCGGCTCAACAGACACAGAAGGCCGGATCGTGTTTCACATCCCATTCGGTCAATACTCGGTGTGTGAGACCCCACAAGCAGGCTGGGAGAACACAGATCCGGGCGACGGCACCCACTGCAAAAGGATTGACGTGCCGGAAGGTGGGCTGCGCGAAACAATCTATACAACCGATTTTGAAGACGGTGTGGGCCCTGAATGGTCAATGGATAACCTGGCCATAGCCCCTGCCTCAGGCGAGCAATTCCTCGGCCGTCTGGCCCGCAACAATGCTGTGACGCTCCAGTTGAGTGAGTTACCACCCCATAGGGCCATCAATGTTTCGCTGGATTTCTATGCGATAGGCAGCTGGGATGGCAACTATACAGCTTATGGCCCAGATATCTGGGAGCTGGCTGTCGGTGAAACGACGGTGCTATCAACAACTTTTTCAAATCAGGATCGATTCTCGCAGGCTTATCCAGAAGCGTATCCTGACGGCAACAACGCCGCGCGTACTGGCGCCGCCGCCACCAACTCGCTTGGTTTCGCGATTGTAGGTGGCGATGCCACGTATCGGCTTGGCTATGATGTACCTCACTCGAGTGCCGATCTGACGGTGGACTTTCGCGGATTCAATCTGTCTGGGGCAGGGGATGAAAGCTGGGGAATCGACAACGTCGCGGTCGCAGTTGTCTACGAAAACATCGTGAGTTTTGGGAATTACGAATTACCGAAGGGCGATCTTTCGGTCACTAAAATCGTCGATTGGTCAGGGTTTGTGCCTGACGAAAACCAGACGTTCGAGATTTGCATTGAAGGACCTGCGGCCGACCCAGTGCGCCAATGCCAGAGCGTAGGCCATCTCGGCGGTACTATCGAGTGGCCGCGACTGCTTGCCGGGGACTACACCTTGAGCGAGAGCCTGCCTGGCAGCCAATGGAATGTAGTGGTCAGCGATGAAACTGTAACGATTCCTGGCGGCGGAAGCGCTACCACTGCAACGATAACTAACACGCTTCAGGAGGACTATGAGCTTCCAAGTGTTATTGAAGCTGAGAGTCCCAAAGTCATTGTTGACGGCACCTGGACAACTACTCCCGATGATCTAGCCAGTGGTGGCGCCTATCTGACAGGAACAATGCAGCGTGACTACCTAACCCTCATCTTCAGCGGCCCACGACTGGATATTGTTTATGTGGCCGGACCAGACTATGGCGCTTTCAATATCGAAATCGACGGTACGATAGTGCGAACAGTTGATACCAATACGCCTGATACTACCTATGGGCGCGAAGCGACCCTCGACTACCTGACTGATGAGGCCCATATCGCGCGTATCATTCCAGTCGGTGGAACGGTCGCTATTGATGCCTTTAGAGCTGTGATTGATGCTTCTGGCCTGGTTCCAGCTACCCCGGCTTTGACCAGCCCGGCTGAGGAAGCCACTGTCGAGACGATTGTGCCAACACTTGCCTGGACGGCAGTCGAAACGGCCACCCACTATGAACTGCATGTCCAGACGGCAGATACCTCCGTTTTGCGGAGCTGGTACCCAGTTGAGGCATTGATATGCGAGGCGGACACTTGTTCGCTGGAGTTGGACAATGAGCTAACGAACCTGGAGAGTTACACCTGGCAGGTGCGCGCTGCCAATAGCGCGGGTGTAAGCCCTTGGAGCGACAGTCGCAACTTCACTGTCGACATGCCGGCACCTGGCGAACTGCTGCCACAAGCACCTTCAGGTGAAATAAGCACCACCTTCAACCCTACTTATCAGTGGACAAAGGATAATGTTGCCAGCAGCTATGAGCTGGTTGTGTACGACTACCAGGAGAGCTTAGTGCTGCAAGAGGTCTACACATCCACTGTCTGTGGCGAGGCAACTTGCTCCGTTACTCCCACCACAGCGTTGGAGATTGGCGTTTATAGCTGGCAGGTGCGGGGAATCAACGTGATTGGCGAGGGCCCCTGGAGCACACCCCAGTCTTTCGGCATTATTACGAGTACCGTCATCATGAGAGGACCTATTGGCGGTATGATTACCAGCACACCACAATTTGTGTGGACAGAAGCGCTGGGAGCAGAGTGGTACCAGTTACTGGTGCTCGACCCAGAAGAGGCCACAATTCACAGCCAGTGGTACGAGGGAGCCCTGCATTGCACGGCCTACACTTGCAGAGTGAGTTTGGACAGCACGCTGGCGGCCGGCGATAACTACAGTTGGTATATCCGAACATGGAGCAGCGGCTACGGCATGGGCGAGTGGAACGGTCCACAGTTGTTTGACATACTAACCATCCTGCGTACTGCCCCGGCGAACGGTGTTACGCTCGATAACATTGATGGGACGGTTAGTTATGAATGGCAGAAGCTAGAAGGTGCTGTTTACTATCACCTCTATGTTACGGGTCCCGATGATTACGTGTATGACTCATGGCATGCGGCAAGTGCGATCTGTGGCGAGACCACCTGTGCGGTCACACCGCCAGCAGTTCCGGACAATGGCGAATACCGCTGGTGGCTACAGGTATGGAGCAGCAAGGGTTATAGCCCATGGAGCGTCAGTCCTTTCACCTTTAGAATGGCCGCACCACAAGTTGCGGGGCCGATCCAGAATGGCCCTGAAGGCAGTATCACGACAGGGAGTCCGAGCTTCAGTTGGCAGCCCAGCGAGGGAGCAACCTGGTACCGTCTGTGGATCCAAGGTCCGGACGGCATTGTCCATGACCAATGGTACAGCACTGGCGATGTCTGCGAAGGGAATACTTGCGAAATCACGCCCGAATTGTTGCTCCCACCAGCGGAATACAACTGGTATGTAGGCACATATGGCGTTGCCGGCACCGGCATATGGTCGTCTCACCACGGTAATGGCATGATCTTCACGGTAGACATCAGCGTCCCCACCCCGCCGAGCCCGATTGGCGAAGTGATCAATCTGGATACAGCCACATTCGAGTGGCAACCCATCTCAAATGCCGTCCGGTATCGTTTCTATCTGAGTGGTGCTGAGGGTGTTGTGCTGGATCAAACGTACACCATCGATGCACCTGAGTCGCCGGTCTCATGCACTGAGAGCACCTGTTCGCTGGCTACAGATCTGGCCCTCGCCAGCGGCACTTACAACTGGTGGGTACAGAGCTGGAACCCGGCTGGTGGTGTCTGGTCGGAACCTCGGCCGTTTACCTACGCGGCGCCAATGCTGATAGCACCGACGGGCCTACTCGTTGATACCAGCGGTGCGTTCGACGAATACCGCCTACAATGGACCGATCTTGGAACAGCGACCTGGTACCAGGTCTGGCTTGGCCAAACAACCCCTACCAGCAAGGTCATCATTCAGGATTGGCACACCACTGATAGTGTTTGTAGCGAGGGGGTCTGCGAGCTCCAGCCGGGTATTGACCTCACCAATGGAACTTATGACTTCTGGGTTCGTGGCTATAACCCCGATGGCAATGGTCCGTGGAACGCTGATGCTGACACCGTGACGTTTGCAATTAATGCTGAACTTCCAGCCCAGCCGACACTGTTTGAGCCATACGGCCCCGTGACCACATCTTATCCAAACCTCATTTGGGGCACCACGAGCGGACTCAGGTGGCAGCAGATCGAGGTTAAGCGTGGCACAGAAGTTGTGTACTCGGAGTGGGAAGACTTGGATTGCGAGACGATCTGCAATTTCACGTTACCCACCGAATTGAAGAACGGCGCGCATAGCTGGCGTGTTCGATCGTGGTCTCCAGCCGGGTCTGGCCCCTGGAGCCCCTATCAGACCTTCACCGTCGCAGTTCCCGTACCGGACATCCCTGTTCTGATCAGCCCTGAGAATAGTGCGTCCCACATCAATAAAGACGTCAGTTTCGAGTGGAATCCGGCTGAACACGCCACCTGGTACAAACTGGAAGTGCGCAAACTCTCTGACGATACGGTGATATCGTCAGAATGGTATGCCGCCGCTGAAGTCTGTGAGGTGAAGTGCAATAAGACCCTCACTTTGCCCGGCGGAGACTACGTCTGGCAAGTCCATGGCTGGAGCCAAGGCGGCGCGGGCGACTGGAGCAGGATCCGAACCGTCTACGTTCTCCGCTGAGCGGGGGACCATCCCGGCCAAAAACACGTACGGATTTCTAAGTAGGTGGTGCTGCCTGGCATCACCTACTTCCCCTTTTCATGGGCGGCATCAGGATTCAACAAAATGCGGTCGCGATCGATCTGATGACCACGGCGCATAGGGCGCCATGGTGAGGGCCGCGAGCTCCAGCAATGGTGCATCGTAGTTTACCCGCCAGCCGGCATAATTCCGCCAGCATTCTTCACGGTCTGGCTTGAGAGGCACACCTTCCGCCAGCATGAGATCGTATACCGCGTTGAACTCATCCTGGGTAATACTGATCGGATTATCCGGTGCAGGAGACGGATCGTAGCCAATGTCGAAGAAGTCGGCAATATAGCGCAACGCCAGATACCCTGAGCGGATACACAGTGGTGCCTGCACGCTTGGGGGCATGTTCAAGCTGGAGGCGTAAATCGCTGCAGCATCTAGAACAGCCCCGGCCGTGGTGATCCATGATCGCTCCGGCCGTGTGGAGCGAAAGAAAACCAGGGGGGCTAACGAGGTATGGCTCTCTTCAACTTCCGCAAACCATATACGCCAGTTATCCCAAACAGTGTTGAGCTGGTCCAGGCCATGATTACGATAGTGCCGCAATATGATCTCGCTCGCTGTTGGCGGCGTCCCGGCATAGACCTCGGTGAGATTCACCAACGATTCGCGCCGCGAAAAGGCAGCATACATGGTGGGCAGATAAGCGATAATCAGCGCAACCAGCAGAAGCCCGATACTGGCTTCTGTGAATTCCAGAATGATCTGGAAGATATCGTCAGTGGTGGCAAAGCCAAGAGTCAACAGCGACGAGCCGCTAATGATGAAGGCGTCCTCGGCTGAATCCACACCCAGCCCCCAGTAGATGAAAGCGTAGCCAAGCGTGATCATCGCCAGCCAGTTCAGGGGCAGCACGAAAAGTGCCGTTGGCGCATAAAGCGCCATAATCTGGTCACGGCGCTGGTAAGTCCCGGTACGCCGGGCCACCAACACGAACCCCTTCCGGATCAGGTCCAGAACGAAACCAGCAACTGGATCACGGGCACTGCGCGCCAAGACATAAGTTCGCAGGATCGAATTCAAGGTAATCAACACCACCCCAGTGCCAAAAAGAAAACTGATTAGCCTGATAGTGGCATCAAAAAGTGTAGCCAGCATATATTTACCCCATGCGCGTAGCGTTCACTGAAATCTCGATCAAACCGGGCTGATTGTACCAGTTCTATAGGCCAGCGGTTTGTGACCTCGCAAGATACCACAAACGATTAGAAACAACTCATCAGTTGCTACTGGCATCAAAATTCCAGGTATTCTAAACTCCTTAAACCAAGACAGCCTTACTGCCACTTTTATTCTGGTTCTCGCTGTCTGGATGATCGTTAGCTGAAAACCTCCAGAATCAAGCGGAGGGGAGCATGATGGCACCCAGCAGCATGTTGTCAACAGAAAGTGAGACGCTCTCAATGCAAATCAGCCATCAAGAGCACAATGGTGTGCATATCTACGCGCTGGATGGGCGCGTGGATAGCGAAGGCGTTGAGGAACTAGAGAACACGCTTACATCGGCTTTCGATAGTGGTCAGTACAAGTTGGTGTTGGACATGGCCGCGCTGGCGTATATCAACAGTGCTGGCTTACGTGTCCTGGCCGAGGCCCTGACAGTCGCTAAGGAGCATGACGGGAATGTTCATCTGGCGGCCTTAAGCACTAAGATTCAGCGGGTGCTGAAAATCATCGGGTTTGAGAAGTTTTTCAATATATATGATGATGCTGACGCAGCGATCAATGCGTTCTAGTCGACAACGTTGCCCCGATGGCGGCGCCGACAACGGCCAGGGTGCCGGCAACGAGTAGGATTAGCCCGTTCCAGACAAGGTCGACTCTCGGACCCCACGCCGGTTCGCTATCTTCGGCGGGGTGATCTGTTAGTCGGGAGATATCCTGACCGTCCGGGCGCATTTTGTAGATTTCGAAATTGCCCGAGCGATTCGAGGCGAAGGCGATCCAATCCCCATTTGGTGACCAGGTTGGCTGGATATCTTCAGCCGTGTGCCGAGTGATATTCTTGAGACCGGTGCCATTGCTATGGATCACGAAAATATCAGCCGCGCCGCCAGTCTCAGCACTGAAGGTAATCCACTGACCGTCGGGGGACCAGGCCGGATCGTTGTTGCTAGCGGGATAGTCGGTTAAACGCCGCGTGCGATCGATGTCCAGCCGGGATACAAACAGACCACGGTCGCGATCTCGCAAGGAAATGAACGCCAGCGTGGTACCATCGGGTGACCAGGCAGGCGCGTAATCATCGCGCGGATGGTCCGTTATGCTAGATAGTTGCGTGCCGTCGGGTCGAATGCGGTATATCTCTTCATAACCGCCGCTCACCTGCGAGACGAAGGTCAACCATTCGCCATCTGGTGACCAGACGGGACCAGCGGCGCGACGCGGTAATGCGTCTGTCACGGGAGACACTTCCCTGGTTTTAAGCACCGTGCGGTGGATATCGGCTTTGCCTGAGCGCAGCGAGACAAAAGCGATCGTTTCACCATCCGGTGACCACGCAGGGCTGTAATCGTCGGCCGGATGGCGTGTAAGACGCTGTGGCACATCCCCCGCCAGCCGGTACAGCTCCAAATCGCCGTCACGCTGCGATGTGAAGGCCAGCCAGGCGGCTGTTGATGGCTGCGCACGGTAGCGCAGCAGGCTGCTGCTGAGGATCACCAATATGAGGCCAAACAAGCTCGCAGTTAGATTCCAGAAGCGCATTATCTGTACGTCAATGTTCCAAGGTCGATGATAGATTGGGTCAAAAAAACCCGGCAGGTTGAGGCCTGCCGGGCCGTGCTTACAATCCCCTGAGATCTAACTGGGAAAGTTATTGCAGTTGGGCGTCGATCTCGCGGACAGCCGCTTCGATCTCATCGTCGAAGCCGAAGCCGAGCTCGATCCACTCAAGCTGGAAGGCGTGGTCGTCGCCGGTGCCACCGGTCTGGGTGACGCGGGCAGCGTAGAGGGTACCAGCACTCAGATCGCCCGGCTCCTCGGCCACGAACTTGAACAGGACAACGTCGCTACCATCGTCACCAAAGTAAACGGTCTGCTCGTCGGGCGCAACCCAGGAGTTCTCGTGGCTGCGGCGGCCCATGGCATAGCGCTTGGTGATGCGGTTGCCAACGGCGAACGGCTCAAGCTCAACGATCCAGCCATAGTCGTACGGGTTGGCCTGGCGGCCCAGGTAGTCGGTCAGGTCAGCAACACTGGTCAGGTCGCCGGCGTACGGCTCGTACTCTTCGGCGGTCAGACCGGTGTTCCACGGGGTGTTGGAGGCGCCACAGTTGTTCCAGGTACCGTTGACGCTGGCGAAGTCCACAACTTCACCGTCCTGGACGAGCCACGTGCCGTCGGCCTGCAGAGCGATGTTCAGGCGGCTGAGCGTACCGGGGCGGCACTCAAAGTTGGTGTAGAGAATACCCTCGGTGCCGGCGCTGTTGGTCGGCAGGTACATGTTGCCGTCAGCCTGGTTGCAGAACAGCTGGGTGGTGCCGTCGGGGCGGACAACCTGACCGAAAGCCAGGCCGTGGGGATCGCCGGGGATCGGGTCGCCAACGCGGCCCAGAATCTGGTACTCGCCAGCAGCCACGCCAGCAATGCGCTTGTCGTCACCTTCAGGTACGGCGATGCTCTCGAAGTCATCTTCGTTGGCGTTGAAATTGGTCACAACACCGACGGTGGAGGCGTTGTAGGGGTAGATGTTCATCGCATCCGGGTGCTGGATGTTCAAGAAGAGGCTGCCATTCGGGGCGATACGCGCACCGGTAACCTCGGCGCCCAGCTGGGTGTAAGCGAAGCGCTTGAGCGAACCGTCAGCCGGGTCGTACACCCAGGCCATGTTGTTCTCATGGAAGCCAGTGTCTTCATAGATCCACACGCGGCCACGGGCATCAACCTCGAGGTTGTCGGGATTGGCGATGTTGTTGACGTCACAGCGGTTCGCGCCGCCCTCGGGATCGTAGGGGCCGCCGATGATCAGCGGGCGCAGCTCGGTGGTGTTCATGTTTTCGTCCAGGTCGCCTTCGTAGACGATACCGCAAAGGTTCTCATCAACGTTGACATCGCCCTCGCCGTCGCTCATACCACGGCCAACTTCGCTCATGGCAAGGTACAGCTTCATGTTAACGGGATCAATCGCGACGTATTCCATCTTGCGGAATTCAGCGGTGGCGCCCAGCGAAGCGGCGTAGGCACGGCTTTCCAGGAACGGGGCATACGGGTGATCGAGATCAATGAGTACACCTTCACCATCCTGAGCCTGGATCGGAGCCGAACCCAGATTGGGCAGGGCAGTAACGACGAGCGCTGCCAGCAGCAGCATTACAACGAGAACATTACGCTTGCTCATGTTTGGAATAAACCCCCATAGAAAATTATGGTGTGAACATTTGAGGTGGTTGCGGCGTGCAACCGGGGGCACTTTAACCAGGGTTGTTTAGCATTGCTGAAAGCACAAAATAACTTTGATTAACTCTTCTTTAAACCAGCACTAATCGAGATCTCACAAACGTCTTTTCCGGAACGAAAAGTGGCGATTTTACCTGTTTAAAGCGGTTTTTCGGCATGACAACATACGCCTTAACTTGTGTCATTCATCACTGTAGAATAGTCGCGAGCGTGTATTAGGATCATCATCGGTATCATTATGATCCCTGTATCGACCCTGCAAGGGGTACTAGCTTAGAGAAACAGCATTAGGAGGATACACCAGCGCGCTATGACCCGAAGCATGCGGTGGTTGGGGTTTCTGGCAACCTTGATGATTGTGGTCTCACTCATCACAGCGATTGTCCGCGAACCTGACCGCCAGGAAGAAGCGCTTGAAGCTCACCGAGAACATGCATTTGCCGAAGCCATGGATCTTTACGCACTCAACTGTGCCGAATGCCACGGCGCTGCCGGTGAAGGGCTTGATATCCACCCCGAGCTTGACGCCGATTTCGTGCGTGGCAAAGACTATCACATACTCTTCATAACAATTGAAAGAGGGCGGCACAACACCGAAATGACCGCCTTCGGTTTGAACGAAGGCGGCAACCTGACGACTGCCCAGATCGACAACCTGGTCACACTGATCCAATACGGATCCTGGCAGGATACCGCCCAGCGGGTGGCCGATCTTGGTATGACGCCGCCCGAAGAGGAAGAAGCCACCCCCGTCGCAGAAGAACCGGCCGCCGACGCCACTGAGAGCACAGATACCGCGAGCGACAACACTGAAGACACGGAGAGTATGCCCTCGTTGGACGTTGTGGCACCGGCAGGCGGGGATGGCGATGCTACACCGCCGCCTGAAGGCGGTTTGCCGTCATTGGATGTCGTCGCTCCCACTGGGGGGGCAGAGGGCGATGCTACCGAGTCCTCAGATCTACCCCAGCTCGATGTTGTCGCCCCTGGGGGCAGCAGCGCAAGTGAGGAAGCCACCCCCCTACCCCAGCTCGATGTCGTCGCTCCGGGGGGCACTGCTGACGATACAACCGACACGGATAATGCAGACAGCAGCGGCGGCCTGCCGGCCCTCGACGTTGTGCCGACTGGTGAAGCAGCGAATCCGGACGCGGCAACGAGCCCAGCACCAGAGGATACGGAGTCCGGATCCCCAACATCCGTGCCAGAACTTGCCGTGATCTCGACGCCAACGCCAACCGTCGATAGTGCCCAACTCCAGGCACAGGGCCAGGAACTCTACCAGTATTACTGTGCCGATTGTCATGGCGTTGCAGGGAATGGCACCGAGCGTGGGACAGAACTCGATCCACGCCGCCTGTCGCACCAATCTGCGGCGGAACTCGCCGCTATCAGCTTCGGAAACCCGGGTATCGAGGGGCACGAAGCCTATTTCGCTGAAAGTGAGCGCGCCGCGCTCATCTACATCCTCCAGAATCTTGAAGGCTTGGCAGAAAACCAGTAGTTATCTGATTATTCAGGATGCAAGATTATGTTCTCAGGGAGAGGCAAGAACGTGATGGGACGCACTACTCGTATTGGCTTCAGTACACTGGCAATGATTATTGGGTTGGCACTGGTGCTGGCGGCGCTTAGTACCGGCAGTGCTCAGGGCCAGGACGATCCAGACTCGACGCCAACGCCGGCAGTCACGCCTGGCCCGGATGCAACCGCAGATGCCACAGATGGAGACGACGTCACGCCTACCAGCGGTAGCTGGGTCGGAACCGCGCTCTACGGCCAGGGAGAGGCCGCGAATGAGGCCGAGATGT
The DNA here is from genome assembly GCA_010092845.1 of Chloroflexota bacterium. GTDB lineage: Bacteria > Chloroflexota > Anaerolineae > Aggregatilineales > J027 > J027. Next base: position 13,575 of record JAADYW010000215.1, on the reverse strand, counting down.
ACTTCGATATCGATGCCGAGGGCAACATCACCGCTGGCTACATCAAACTCGTCTTCACTTTCGAGGGCATCTCCGAGTCGCTGATGCAGACGATGCAGGAAGACGGGTGTCATATTGTGTTCGAGGCGATTGCCACTGATAGCGAACCTGTCACCGGCTCCTTTGATGCCCCAGACAGCGCCAGTGGTACATTCGAGGCCACCGCCTGCAGCCTGAAATATTACGGCGACATCGAGTTTGCGGGTCCAGTGGCGGGGACCTGGGAAGCCGCCCTCGAGGAAGAAGCTGCGACCGAAGAGGCTGACGCTGCAGAGTCGGCTGACGCGGCGGACAGCAGTGATAGCGTGTCGACTGAGAAAACCACGGGCACCGAGGGTGCAAGCACCGATAGTGAGTTCAGCGCAGAGCAACTGGCCGCATCAATGGCCTACTATCAAGACAACTGCGCTGAATGTCACGGGGTCAATGCTGAGGGCACTAACCTGGCGCCTGAACTTAATAACAAGCGGATCCAGCGCCTGTTATACGATAACCTGGCTGAGATCATCATTTATGGCGTTGATCAGACGGAGATGGAGGGCTATGGTAGCTCCATGACGGATGAAGAAACCAGCGTCATGATCCATCTACTCAAGAACTGGGATGCACTCGCGCCGGGATTGATGGGCGAATAACCAGCGGCTCGCGCCACAGCCCCACTGGCGGGCTTCACAATCACATAAGTTAGCACCTGTGGCCAGAAATCGCACCTGATTTCTGGCCACAACATCTTTTGTCGCAAGCGCTCCTAAGGCGATGGCTGCCCCCCAAAATTTAGGGGGTGCTTCACGTTGCGCTGCCTCTGGATACACCTGCTCTGCCAGGCCAGAACCTCCTTTTGCTTCTTCAACACGGATACGCTCCCGTTGCCCTGGTATGATATTCGTGTTAAGAATAGACGAATCAATCTGTCTACGAGAAGTTGAGAATTAGATTTTGGGAGCGAATCAGGAGCGTGCGCATGCCCGACTATTTTAGGAAAACTGTCGAAGACACATTAGCAGAGTTGGATGCTAATGCTGAACAGGGTTTGACAGAGGCTGAGGTTCAGCGACGCCAGGAGAAACACGGCAAAAATGCCTTGCCTGCAGATGCAGGCACCAATTGGTTCAAGCTTATTGTGGGCCAATTCACCGAGCTGATGGTTGTCATTCTACTGGTAGCAGCCGTCATCTCACTCTTTTTGGGGGATGTCAAAGACGTTGTCGTCATTATGGTTATTGTCATCCTCAACGCTGCGCTAGGAATCTATCAGGAATACCGCGCTGAACGGGCAATCGCTGCCCTGAGTGCCTTGCAGACGCCCCTTGTGCGGGTCCTGCGCGACGGCGGTATCCACCAGATCAGTGCAGAGGAATTGGTTCCGGGAGATATTGTCGTTCTGGAGGAAGGGGATAGTGTCCCTGCGGATGGACGCCTGATCGAGAATGTGAATCTACGGATTGAGGAGGCGGCCCTCACCGGCGAATCCCAGCCGGTGGATAAGAGCACCGCTGCGCTGGATGCGACCCAGGATATCGCACTGGGTGATCGAAATAACATGACCTTTATGGGAACGGCGGTCACTTACGGCCGGGGACGCATGGTCGTTACCCAGACAGGTTTGAAGACCGAGCTGGGGAATATCGCCGCCATGCTGATGCAGGTCGAGCAGGGCATCACGCCACTGCAACGCCGGCTCAACCGCCTCAGCCAGACGCTAGCCATCGCCGCGGGTCTGCTGGTGTTGATTATTTTTGCCACCGGGGTATTGATTCGGGATGTCCCCCTGAACGAGATGTTCCTGATCGCAGTCAGCCTAGCGGTGGCGGCGGTGCCCGAAGGTCTGCCAGCCTTGATTACGATCAGCCTCTCCTTAGGCGCCAGCCGGATGGTCCGACGCAATGCGCTGATCCGGCGCCTACCGGCGGTTGAAACGCTCGGCTCGGTAACAGTGATTTGCTCGGACAAGACAGGCACCCTGACCCGCAACGAGATGACCACCACAGCAATCGCGTTGCCAGCGGTCGATCACGTGCGCGTCACGGGGGTCGGATACACGCCGCGGGGCGACTTCTTCCACGAGGACGGCTCTCCGCTCGATCCGACTCAGGATGCGGCCATTGGCCGGATCCTCAAGGCGATGTCTGTGTCAACGAATGCCTATTTGGAAGATGTGGATAACGGGGCCGCGATGGGTGTAGTCGGGGACACGACCGAAGGCGCGTTACTCGTCGCGGCGCGTAAGGTCGGCTGGACACGAGAGCAGCTCGAAATCGACCTCCCCCGTGTTGGCGAGCTGCCCTTTAGCAGTGAGCGCAAAGCGATGACCACGATCCATAATGTCGATGGCGCCGTCGCGAGCGAGCTTTTCGGTACGAGTGACTTCATCTCAATTACCAAAGGCGCCCCCGACCGCCTGATTCAATGGGCATCCTGCGAGCACGTACCAGATGGCCCTCATCTATTGACCGAGGCACGTCGTGACGAGTGGGTGCAGGAAGTCGACAAGATGGCCAGTCAGGGGCTGCGGGTACTCGGTATTGCCTATCGGGTGTGGTCTGAGAAACCAGCTGAGATTAATGATGGTATCGAGCGCGAACTCTGCCTACTGGGGCTGATTGGTATCCTGGACCCAGCACGCCCCGAAGCCAAGGAGGCCGTTGCCGTCGCGCGCGAAGCCGGTATTCGCACAATCATGATTACTGGCGACCACGCCCTAACCGCGGAGGCGATCGCCCGCGACCTGGGCATTCTCGAGGAAGGCAAAAAGGCCATCACCGGGGTCCAACTTAACCGTATGTCAGAGCAGGAGTTCAGCCAGGCAATTCAGACGACCAATTGCTTCGCCCGTGTCTCGCCAGAGCATAAACTGCGATTGGTGACAGCACTCCAGGAACAGAAACAGATCGTCGCCATGACAGGCGATGGGGTCAATGACGCACCGGCGCTCAAGCGGGCCGACATTGGTGTGGCAATGGGCATCACCGGGACTGACGTCAGCAAGAACACCGCTGCAATGGTCCTGACAGATGACAACTTCGCCTCGATTGTCTCGGCCGTTGAGGAAGGCCGCACAATCGTCGACAACATCCGCAAATTCATCAAGTATCTACTCAGCTCGAATGTTGGCGAGATCCTGGTGATGTTCACCGCCCTACTGGTGGGTTTGAAGATCCCCTTGCTGGCGATTCAGATTCTGTGGATCAACCTGGTGACCGATGGCCTCCCCGGGATCGCACTCGGCTTTGAGCCAACCGAGAAAGGCGTGATGAAACGTAAACCCCGGCCTGTCGATGAGAGCATCTTTGCCGAAGGCACCGGCAGACATGTGATCTGGGTCGGGATTCTGATTGCTGCCCTGACCTTGGGAGGATATGTGTACGGTTTTCTCGCCTATGACATGCAACCCTTCGAGCGCACCCTTGGTCTGGAAGAATTCAATCGTAGTGAACTGGTCGCCCTTGTTGGCGACGAGGATGTCGACATTCCAGAGAACTGGGATGAGCTTGCAGCTTCCGCACGCGAGGATATTCTACTGGGTGAAGAGGATGGCGAAGGCTTCGAAGAAGTGGGAGAAGGCATCCTTGGCGCGGCGGAACGTATTCCCCGGACAATCGCCTTCACGGTGCTGGCCTTCACCCAGATGTTTGAGGTGATGGCGATCCATGCGGGGACCAAAGTCAGCTTCTTCCGGGTCTGGTTCAAGAACAATGCACTGCTGTTGGGCGCGGTCCTGTCGACCTTTGTATTGCAATTGGCGGTCATCTATGTACCCTTTATGCAGGACTTGTTTGAGACCAGCGCGTTGTCCCTAACTGAGATGCTGATTGCCACCGTTCTCGGCGCGGTAGTCCTCTTTGCAGTGGAACTCGAAAAGCAGATCTTTGACGACGGGACCAATCTAGCGCGGCCGGAGACAGCTTAACCTCTTTGGTGCTTAAGGCGGCCCCTGAGGAATATGCTCGCTTAATCCTGCTCTCTATCCCCAAAATCGCCTCCATTTTTCCACAAGGACCCCCTCAATTTGGGGGTTCTCTTCATATAGCCCCGCACTCTATAATGAGCTTAAACTCATTAAATGAGCAATAGTTCACATCAACCAAATAGCGTTCTGACATGATATACCGACTCTGGAACGATATAGGCTCATTTACGTATAAGTAATTGACTGTCACATGGGCTAACGAAGTGGTACTCTCTAGAGTGCAGCCAGCGTGATACGAGGAAGCTATCAACAAGGGCCAGCAAGCGTATTCACTTGATCACGCTGGGCAAGCAGAGCAAAGGGGGAAATATGCAGCATATAAGTACTCATGCGACGCATGAAAACAGTCGTAAACATTCACCGACCTCCCCGAAACGGCATTTGTGGTTTCTCTTGAGCATCATAGCCAGTGGCCTCCTGGCCAGATGGCACCGTCACCCTGTTGCTGACGGTGGTCACGGGGATCCTAAATCCAACCATCTCCTGCTCTCAGATTATGAGCACCTGATTTACGGCTAGCACTTAGCCATTCTATCCTCAGAACAATCTGCTTGTTCCAAGGGATGATCATCAGCAAAATACATCGCGTTGTCAATAAGGAGCGCAGTATATGCGTGGGGCATCAACAACAATTGCACTTCCCCGTGGTCTGGAGGCAACATTTGCGAAGCCGCAAACCCTGCTACTGCTTGCTGTTTTGGGTGGCAGCCTAGTCTTGGGGTTGACTGTTCGCGTCTGGGAACTTGGCAGCACCAATTTGTGGGCTGATGAAATCCTGACCGAGTACCGGGCTGAGGCGCCGCTACTGGAGTCTTTGGATAACATCATCCACACCATCGACCAGACGCCTTTCTACTTCTTGATGTTGCGTGTTTTTCCTGTCAACAATGAGCTATTGCTGCGCCTGCCCTCTGCCCTGCTGGGCGTGGCCGGCATTCTGGCGGTAATCATTGTTGTCAACCAGCTCTGGCGGGACAGGTATCTGGCACTTTGGGCTGGTGTTTGGCTGGCCCTCAATCCTTACCACATCTGGCTGTCGCGGACAGCTCGGGCCTATGCGCTAATTTTCCTGCTGTCGCTCCTGATGTCATTCTACTTCCTGATGCTATGCCGCGACCCGAGCCGCAAGCGGTGGCTGGGGTTCACCATCATCAGCATGGTCGCGTACGTGACACATTACTCGCTGTTAGCGATACCCTTCACGCAATTGCTGTTCTTGGTGCTTCACTGGCGCAAGGATCTTATCCAACGTTGGTCCCTTGCCCAGGTTGTGGCGGTCTTGCCGATGTTTTTATGGGGCGTTCTGGTCCTCTTAAACCTATCACCACGCGAACCGCAATGGGGCGCGCCACCGGCACTGGACGATCTCGGTCTGACATTCTGGAATCTCACCGCGGGCTACGATGGCGGTCTGTACTGGTACACCTTGCCAGGCTTAACTGTGGCAATTGTCGGGGTTTTCCTGGCACTCTATCACCAGCCCAATGGGCTGTCACTGGGTTACTGGGGGCTGCTCTTCTTTGTGCCAGTCATCCTTGTGTTCGGGATGTCAATTGCATTCGTAGACGTGTACGTCGATCGCTATTTTATGGCGTTGCTGCCAGGACTGGTGATAATGATTGCCGCTGGATGGTCCCAGGCTTCCCGTTCAGCACAAAATCTGGCCATGTGTGGCGTAGTGCTGACGGGTGCTGTCACCTTTGTAAACACCCTGGAGCATAACACCAACCAACGTGAGGATTGGGAGAGCGCTACCCGCTTCGTAGAGCAACATTATGCTGCGCAGGATTTTCTCGTTGTTGACCGTAAAGTAACGCACACCGCATTTGAGCGTTATTTTGATAGTGCTGATTCGCTAGCGGTATGGCAACTCTCAGAAACGGAGGCACCAGCCCCGGAATGCGAAGGGACCTGTCGCTACTGGGTCATCTATCGCCATCCCTATGAGGACATCCACCGTTTGGGCGCCATGCCGGAATTTGATCCCCTGGAGGCGAACCCAGTATCTGTCACTGCCATATGGCTCCAGGAACGGCGGCCATATGTTGAGGAGTACCGTGTTTTCGCGGGCCTGGCAGTGGTGCTGGTCACAATACCACCTATCGTTTGAAATCCCCACTTCCGCAGACAATCGACCTGCTTGCGCTGCCAGGGTATTCCTGGCAACGCTGCTTTCTGATAGAAGGGCAAGCGGAGGTCTGGCGTTTATCGTCGCGGGGCCAAATATGCTATAACCAAACTTAATAGCTTCATTAAAATCTAGAGGGGGACACCGTGTTCAAAAGACGCAACTACCTCTTGGTTGTGCTAATGAGTGTTTGTTTATTACTGGGTTTTGTTGCTTTGGGACCCGATATCACCACTGGTTCTCCTAGCCGCCAGGACCAGCGGACGCCGCCTCGAGTTATCGATACCGAGCCACAGGCTGGTGAGGAATTGCCCTTAGATAGCCCTGTACGCTTCTTCTTTGACCGCCCCATGAATACTGCAGCTTCGGCCGAATACAGCGTTAGCCCGGATCCTGGAGAAGGGGATTGGTCCTGGGAAGACACGCGAACTCTGGTCTACACGCCCCCGACCGAGGGTTTCGAAGCTGATATTCAGTACACGTTCTCGGTGAACGCTGAAGACAGTGAAAACACAGCGATGGCGGAGCCATTTACCCTGCGTCTGGTAGGCAGAGGTTATCTGGAAGTTGCCGAAGTCTTGCCAGCTGATGGTAGCCAGAACATCGGCCTGAATACAACACTTACCGTCGTCTTCAATCGTCCGGTAGTCGCCCTGGTGAGCATTAGCGATCAGGAGCAGCTACCAGACCCTCTTCAGATTGATCCACCGCTGGAAGGCGAAGGCGAATGGCTCAACACATCGATCTACTTGTTCGAGCCTGATGAGGGACTGACAGGAGGAACCACCTACACCGTCACAGTTCCTAAAGGGCTGAAGACCGCCAGCGGATCAGTTTTAGCTCAAGATTATCGCTACAGCTTCAGCACGAATCCTCCTAATTTCGCCGATATGCGCATCACTAATGGCGTTACCGTACGCCGGGATGAAGACCCCTACCCTGATCTCCCTTACTTCAATATCCCGCTCGAACCCAATCTCGAGATGGTGTTCACCCAACCGATGGATCCCGATACCGAAACGGGGATTTATCTGGAAGGCCCGGATGAAGAGCGAATCGCCCTTAGCTACCAATGGGACGAGGATAGAAACACGGTCACATTGGTGCCACGCGAATTGCTATCGCTCGACACGCTGTACTATCTCGTGGGCGATGAGGAAATCTTACGGAGCGCAACCGGCGGTGTCTTGCCCAATGGCTACCGGCGCCCCCTGCTGACTGTGCCCTACCCGGAGATCACCGTAACCTACCCCGAGAACGGGGAAGAGGATACCGAGCCAACTGGCGGCTTCAGCGTGTATTTCAACGTCCCGATGGACGAGGAAACGATGGAGGGTAAGTTCACCATCGAGCCTGAGCCAGAGGAGGAGCTCCAAGGCTTCTACGCCGGCAACAATGTCTATCGGTTGTATTTTGACACGGTACCCAGCGCAGAGTACACAATCACCATCGCACCTGGAATAACGGATGTCTATGGTAATCCAATCGAGCAGACAACGGTCATCCGCTATACCACCCGCGCCTACCAGCCGATGCTGCAGCTTAACATCCCCACGCTAACAGGCTTGTACAATGCCCACAGCGCGTCGACACGTCTGTTTGTCACACACCGCAATATCGACGATATCCGGCTCGAATTGTACGCTCTGGATCTTCCCAACCTGGCCCGCCTTGCCGAGACGAACTATGCCCAGCATGCGCCCGAGCCCGATGAGTTGTTGCGCGTCTGGCAGGTGCCGGTGGTCGCCCCGGAGAACATCAAGCGCGATAAGATGCTGCTGATCTCGGATGAGGAACCCTCCCGCGGCACGGAAGACTTCTGGTGCCGCGGTGCGCCACCCCGCCGTCTCAGCCCCACGATCGAAGGACGTGTCCTGGCTGACGATCCGCGCTCTCTGCCAGTTTACGCCGAGGCAGGACTTGATAGCGAGGAGATCGCCCGCCTGGCGCCTGGTGACGTCTTTTGGGTACAGGAAGGCCCCGTCTGCCAGGACGAATACCTGTGGTGGCAGGTTGAGAGCCTTGAGACGGAAGTAAGCGGTTGGATCCCTGAGGGAACCACCGATACCTATTTCGTTGAACCACTCTCAGATCAAGCCCAGATTGAGAACGGCAGCTACAACAAGCTGCCCCCGGGTGCTTATTTCCTGACAGCGAGTTCTCCCCAGATCCATACCCGCAGCCAGTACTATGAAAGCCATGTCATGATCGTGGCGACGGCAAACATCACCCTGAAATATGGCCAGAAACAGACGCTGGCCTGGGTAACCCACATGGAGACGGGTGAACCGATTCCGGGGGTCCGGGTGCGCTTCTATGATGATGAATTCAACCTTTTCGCCGTGATCAATACCGATGCCGATGGTCTGGCGGTGGCGCCGGTGGGTAATCAGCGCATTAGAAGCAGTCGCATTCATGCGGTTCTCCAAGACGCAGACCACTTCGGCTTTGTAACCAGTCGGTTTGAGTACGGGATCCGTCCGGGCCAGTTCGGCATCAATATGAACTACAACACGGTTGCCGAAGATGTCTATCTGTACACCGATCGGCCCATTTATCGCCCGGGGCAAAAGGTGTACTTCCGGGGTGTACTCCGCAATCAAGACGATGTGCGTTTTACGCCGGTGCCTGGCGTCGAGACGGTCATGATCGAGGTTACTGATGGCCGTGGACAAACGGTGGCTGAGCTTGAGGCCGATGTCACCCCATTTGGGACATTCTCAAGTGAATTCGAGCTCGATCAGGAAGCTAGCCTGGGGAACTATCAGCTCAGGGCACGGGTCTCCGATGAGGAAAATGCGCGCACGCATCGCCTGAGGTTTGCCGTCGCCGAATACCGTGCCCCCGAGTTTCAGGTTAACGTCGAACCCGAGATGGACGAAGTCCTGCAGGGTGACACGATCCGCGTGATGGTTGAGGCCGAGTATTTCTTCGGGGGTGGCGTTTCAAATGCTGATGTCTCATGGACGGTGCTGGGCCGGCGCTATTTCTTCCCCTATAGCGGGCCAGGGCGGTGGCAGTTCAGCGACTTTGACTACGATACCGGTGAGGGCGCTACCCGCGTGGCGACCACCCAGGGCTGGATGGAGGAAATCGCCGAAGGCGAAGGTACGACGAACGAAGCGGGACAGTTCCTGATAGAAATCCCGGCTGATCTTGGCGAGCGACCAGGCAGTCAAGCATTCACCATCGAGGCGCGTGTGACGGACGAGACTGACCAGCTCGTTGCTGGGCGAGCCACAGTGGTGATTCACCAGGGCGAAGTCTATGTCGGGATGCAACCTGAACAGTATATTGGCCAGGCTAACCGCACCTCATCGGTCAACGTAATCACCGTTGTTTGGGACAGCCAGCCTGTCCCAGAACAGACGATTGACTACCGTGTCGTCGAACGGCGTTGGTCCAGCGTCCAGGAAGAAGACACCAGTGGGCGCACCGTCTGGACCTGGGATATTGAAGAGATCGAGGTTGCCAGTGGGACCGTCATCACTGATGGCCAGGGCAAGTCCACGATTGAGTACGTACCGCCCAAAGGCGGCACTTACAAGATCTACGCGACGACGGTTGACGCAGCTGGCAATACGGTGAACAGCAGTGCCTTTATGTGGGTCACTGGGCGCGAGTACGTATCCTGGCGTATGAGCAACGATAACCGCATTGACTTGATCGCCGACGCAGACGGCTACCAGGTGGGCGATACCGCTCAGGTTTTGATACCAAGCCCCTTCCAGGGCGAAACGATCGCCCTGGTTACTGTCGAACGCGACTCGTTCCTGCATACGGAAGTCATCCGGATGGAGAACAACTCGTATGTGTACGAACTCCCGATTGAGCCCGAGTACGCGCCCAACATCTATATTTCTGTCGTGCTGATCAAAGGCGTCGATGCCAATACGCCGCATCCCGAGTTCCGTGTCGGGATGATTCCCCTCAGCGTGGATACTGAACAGCTCGCCATGAACATCGAAGTCACACCGGTCTTGCCTGAAGGTGCCGAGTTTGCGGGGCCTGGCGACGAGGTCACACTGGAGGTCAAGACCACGGATTGGCAGGGTGAGCCCGTGAGCGCCGAAGTCGGCATCGGCGTGACGGACCTGGCTGTATTAGGACTGGTACCACCCAACAGCAGCACCTTGATAGCCCACTACTACAGCGAGCGTGGCCTCAGTGTGCAGACAGCTACCACCTTGACGATCTCAGTTGAGGACTACATCCAATATCTGATTGATGGTCGCAAAGGCGGCGGTGGCGGCGGTGGCGATATGGGTATCGTTGAAATCCGCCAGGACTTCGTGGACACGCCGCTGTGGGCACCCAGTGTGGTGACGGATGCCAGCGGCGAGGCGCAAGCCACGGTAACCCTGCCGGACAATCTGACGACCTGGCATGTTGATGCCCGTGGGGTAACCACCGGCGCTGATGGCCCGATGCTTGTGGGCCAAACAACCGCTGATTTCCTGAGCACCAAGCCCCTATTGATTCGACCTGTCACACCCCGCTTCATGGTCGTCGGTGACCAGCTCAATTTGGGAGCGGTCGTCAACAACAACACGGACCAGGACCAGCAGGTCGAGATCACTATGCAGGGCACCGGCTTCATGGTCCAGGACGACGTGCCACTCACCCAGATTGTTACCATACCGGCAAATCAGCGCATCCGCGTGGACTGGCCAGTTGAGGTGCTGGATGTTCCCAATATCGACGTTGCCTTCATCGTCCAGAACGAGGACCGCTCACTCAGCGATGCCAGCAAGCCAATGGTCGGTATCGGTGACGATCGTCTCTTGCCAGTATATAAATTTGTGGCGCCGGAGACAGTCGGCACGGGCGGTACACTGGAAGGGCCACAAGCCGCCAGTCTGACCGAGATCATCTATTTACCCGAGGATCTGGATACCACCCAGGGCGATTTGACCATCAAACTCGACCGCTCCTTGGCGGGACCAACACTCGATGGATTGGATTACCTGAAAAACTATCCTCACCAATGCATCGAGCAGACGGTCAGCCGCTTCCTGCCCAATGTTATGACCATGCGTGCCTTCTCTCTGCTGGAGCAATCCAGCCCAGAATTAGAGGCGAATCTCCGCGTGGAGGTCAATTTTGGGTTGCAGCGCCTCTATGCCCAACAGAAATCGGACGGAGGCTGGGGTTGGTTCCCGGCTGATGAATCCAATCCACTGACGACAGCCTATGCGGTGATTGGGTTGGTTGAGGCCCGCAATAGCGGTTTCGTCGTCGACGGGAATGTCTTGCAACGTGCGATCGATTACCTTGATGATTACATCTCGCAAGGTGAGGACCGGATCGCCGATAGCTCCTCATGGCAGTTGAACCGTCGCACTTTTGTGCTCTATGCGCTGGCCCGCGCGGGGCGCACACATCCCCCACGGCTGACGGTGATGTTCGATTTGCGGCACCGGCTCAACCTCGATGCAAAGGCCTACCTGGCAATGAGTATGATGGCCAGCAACCGCAATGATCCGCGCATCGACAACCTGATAAACGAGTTCACCACAGCGGCTATCGTAAGTGCCACGGGAACGCATTGGGAAGATCGTCCTGATCGCTACAATTGGACGACCAACACCCGTACCACGGCGCTCATTCTGATGGCGATGACCCACTACGACAAGTCACAGGCGCTATTGCCCGGGGCAATCCGGTGGCTGATGGTTGCGCGAGAAGCAGATGCCTGGGAGACGACTCAGGAAACGGCCTGGGCTGTGATGGCGCTTACTGACTGGATGGTCGTCACCTCAGAGTTAGAGGCCGCATATGACTTCGAGGTTGTGTTGAATCAGGACCTGGTCAGCGAGGGGAGTGCTACCCCCGATAACGTCAAGGAGACGGAAGAACTACGCATCGAGATTGCGGAACTGGTTGAGGATGAAGCCAATCGGCTGGTAATTGGCCGGACCACCGGCCCCGGAAATCTCTACTATACCGCTCATCTGACCACATACCTGGATGTGCCGTCCATCAATGCCGTTTCACGCGGCATCATTATCGAGCGCAAGTACCACCGTCTCAACGATGAAGATGAAACGCCCATCACCAGCGCCCGCGTCGGCGAGCAGATACGGGTGACGCTCAACATCATTGTGCCGCGCAATCTACACTATGTGGTCATTGAGGATCCGATCCCGGCTGGCGCCGAGGCCGTCGATCCGCGCTTGTTGACGTCAAGCATCGTTGGCAGACGGCCCTCAGTCAATCGTATCAACCCATATGGCTATGGTTGGGGCTGGTGGTGGTTTTCCAAGACCGAGTTCCGCGACGAAAAGGTGGTGATGTATTCCACCTATCTACCACCGGGAACCTATACCTATAGCTACACACTGCGCCTGGGATTGGCTGGCGAATACAATGTTATTCCCACCACGGGCTATGAGTTCTACTTCCCCGAAGTCTACGGTCGGAGCGAGGGGATGCTGTTCACTATCGAACCCGATGACTCCGAATCAGGCAACACTGACGACTAGCTAGACCGCGTTTCTCGCTACAACACAGGGGGAATGGTAGCTAAGCTGCCGTTCCCCCATTTCAGTTGCCGCGCCAGCACTCCGCATCGACTGGCCTGCCAACCACTTTAAGCGTACAATTAATCTGGTGATTACTCTCTCGTGAGGAGGGGTCATATGCGCAATTTAGTTCCTACAATGATCCGCGAACGCTTCCGCGCCGGTGAGCGCACTGGCAGTTTCGAGGCAGTTGCGCTCTTTGTAGACATCTCCCAGTTCACCGCCCTGACCGAGACACTGATGCAGCACGGCAAAGCAGGCGCTGAAGTTGTTACCGAAGTACTGAACAACATCTTCAATCCATTGGTAGGTTCTGTCTACCAACACGGTGGGTTTATCAGCACCTTTGCCGGTGATGCCTTCACGGCGCTGTTCCTGGTTGAAGATAGCGATACCCCGGGTCACGCCGTATTCGTCGCTGACCTGATCCGCCGCTTCTTTGAGGAAAACGGCGATATAGCCACCCAATTCGGCAATTTCCAGCTAGGGGTCAAGATCGGCGTTGGGCAAGGGTCAGTGGAATGGGGCATTCTGGGGCGTGGGGATCATCTGACCTACTTCTTTCGTGGACAAGCAGTGGATCGTTGCGCAGCGGCCGAGCACTTAGCTGAACGCGGGCACGTCGTCCTGGGGCCAGAGACCGCTGATTCGCTAGCGGGAAGAGTTGCGCTTGAGCCCATCGCTGATCACTTCCGCTTGCTTGGCCACCAAATAGACCTCCCACAACGTTCGGTAGAATCTGGCGAGCCAGAGGTCGAAGCTCTGCGTCCGTTTCTGCTTGATACGGTGATCAATATGAACGTGCCAGCAGAATTTCGCGATGTCGCCAGCGTCTTCATCTCGTTCGATGAGCCCGATACCATGGAAGCACTAGACGCCTTCGCCACCCAGGTACTGGATGCGGCGATCAACTATGG
>JAADYW010000034.1 GCA_010092845.1 Chloroflexota bacterium | reverse complement strand
ATATCAAGATTGTATAGAAACCCGAACCCTGAAATTTGGCCTATTAGCAGACCGCATATTTCGTCCCGGGTAGATGCCCCAATCTGACGATACGGACCGCAATCAACTGAAACGTGTTTGTAACTCTACTCTCATTGGTAGTATACTCCAAAGGGCCATAGCAAGACGCTCTAGCCTGGATGGCGAGAAGGGGAAGCTACAGCATTCACTCGCTTTATGATGTTGGCTCATAACTGCGCTTATTGCCTAGAGTCCAAATTGAGGGTATTTGATGCAACCAGACCAACAACCCGCGCCCGATGTTCAAGAGATTAAGCTGAACCCAACCGGTTCGCCCGTAAGATTGCATCACACACCGCATGGTGTTATTCGAACCCTGCTGCATCGTGGTGCAGAATCGACGGAAAGCGTACAGTTCACTGCCCAGTACGATCAACAACGCCTGATTTTTGTGCTGGTGATCGGTCCAGATCATGCCCTGCTGACAACTCACGTTTTGGCCTGGCTATGGGAGAATTTCCCCGACGATCGTGTGGACGAGGCCGCATTTCAGCGACGCGTGCATGCGTATCTACAAGGGGATGCACGTGAGATCAAGGGTGATGGTGGTACCCATTCCATCGTACTGGGTGCTGTAAGCCGCCAGCTCGATACCGGGCGACTATGGTTGGCCTGGTTGGGGACGGCTGGCGTGCGTGGTCTGAACCCCAATCGTGAGCCGTTGTTGATCCCCGAAGCTCTGGAGCCAGGCGAGGGATGGTCGTCGCAGGATGGTGTTCTCCCTGGCGGCGAGGTGCAACCTCATGTGGCTGTTTTCCCGATAAACAGTGTTGACCGGCTGCTAGTCTTTTCGAGCGTCTTGCGGCCGTTAATCGATGAGATTCCTTTCATCGGCCGGGCTGCTCTCCAACGCGTTGCCGAGGCCTACAGCAATAGTATTCCCACCTTGCTATTTGATTTGCATCCGTATCAGGTCGTGGCCGTTCCTGGGGAGTTGGATGTACGCTATCGGTGGGAGTCCCCCTATGAGGCGACCTTATTATGGTCTGGAAGTGCCAATGCAACTGGCTACCGTGTTGAGCAAGCCACGACGCCTTCTTTTGACGACGCGACAGTTATCGCTGAACTGACCGATGCGCGCCAGCGCTTGTACCGGGTCCAACCTCCGACGCGTGGCGAGGTTTATTACCGGGTGGTGCCCTTGACAGAGAACGTCGCCGGGGTGCCGAGTGCCCCCGTGGTTGTCACACCTGTGCCTCTCGTATCGCCGATCATGGGTCGGATCACGTGGTTGGACAATGGCGGGATGCACATCGAGTGGGTTACGATATCCCAAGCCGATCGCTATGAGCTTGAAAGTTCACCGGATCCGGACTTTGATAGCCCTGAGACAGGAATTATCTATCAGGGTGAGGCCACTTTCTATGATACTGAGCCGGACTTCCCGCCTGGATGGTATTTCCGGGTTCGTAGCGTCAATACGCACTTTGCGCCAAAGTCGCCGTCTTTATGGAGCCGGCCCGTCCAGGCCCCCCTCCATCTCGCGACGCCGGCGTTTGAACACGTTTCCAATCAGTTTGTTACTTGGCAAGGATCCCCTGGGGCCAGTGGGTATGAAATCCGCCAACTGGTTGGTAGAGACGCCGAAGGTGAGCCGCAATACAAATCCGTTGGCACGGTGAGCGAACCGGTGTTTGAGTTGCCCGAAACGCGCATGGCTGTCTACCAGGTGCGCGCTATCCATGCGTCTGGTAATGAGGATATCGCGAGCCCGTGGACACAGAGCGTGTTCGTGAACCATGCCGATGCACCAGATGTTGCCAAGACGGTTGAAGTGCCCATTCTAGAAGATGTTAAGACTGCCAAAGTCGCCCTTGATGATACGCTGCCCCAAACCAGACAGATCCAGCAGGAACGGTCAGGTCGGGGGTGGCAGATGGGGCTAGGCTTTGTCGTGGGCGCTCTCCTTCTCGGCCTTTTGGCTGGCGTGATCGGTGGTCCACGGCTGGGCATTGGTATGGACGCAACCGCAACACCGCTACCCGCGGCTGACCGTGATGCAACCGCAACGCAGCGCATCGAATTTATCGCCAATGCGACACAGGCTGCCGTCGCGCAAGCGCTCGGCACTGAGAACGCCAATACGTTGACAAGCGAGATAAGCCGCAGTGGTACCCGCGAGGCTGTTGACGCCCAGCAGATTGCAGTCCTTCAAGATGAACAAGAGGTAAGCAGGACACAGGTAGCAGAGCTTGAGTTGACGCTGGATGCTGGCGCTGGCGAGCTGGAATCGCAACGGGCAGCGCTGGAAACTGCCCAAGCCCGTGGCACCGAGAATGCCGTCAGCATGACGCGTGAAGCCAATGCGCAAGCGACACTCACCGGCAACTTGAACAACCAGTATGCTACGGCGACAGCCGATGCCCAGCAAATTGCGGACCTCGAAGATGAGTTGGAGACTCAAGAGGCAACGCAGGATGCCGTGAATACGCAGCTTGCACAGGCGCGGGGTACCTCTACTCGCAGTGCGACAGTCATCGCTATCCAGCAAACAACGGCAACTGCTAATGCTCAGCTGCTCGAGGACCTGGACGACGCCCGGGCGACAGATAGCGTGGCGCAAGACCAATTGGTGGCAACTGTAACTGCTCAGTCAGATGCGATCAATCATCTGGAACAGACGCTGACAGCTATACCACCGACGGCAACGCCGACACCTACACCTGAAGCCAATATTGAGGTTTTCGGCTTCGCCCCCAGCATGACACCAGGTGACCAAAGTGCGCTTCACACCTGCGATTGGCAGGGCATTGTTGGTACCCTGACATTGATAGGGGGCGAGGCAGGCAACGGCTTCATGGTGCGAGTAACAGGTGGTGATCTACCGGCGCCAATTTGGGTTGCTTCTGGAACGCGCGCTGAGTATGGTGCTGGCGGTTGGGGAATCCAGCTCGGCGTGCGTCCCCATGCAGAACGCTATCGTCTCCAGGTCTTCTCACCGGACCGCAGAACGGCCCTGTCAGCTTCAATCGAAATTGTCTTTGACGGTGAATGCCCTGGCAATGAGATTCATGTCGACATCGTCCAGGTAGATCCGTTTTGAGTTCGCGATGACCGAAACTTTCTGCCATCGGATACGTAGTATAGTATTGACACGATATCCGAAAAGGTAGGGAAATGATGCCAGACTACGATCCACAACAATACGACGAAAATCCCGTGTATGACTATGGCCCCGAGAAGCCCAAGCGTGGTCATCAGAAGCGCAAGTTCAATGAAACCACCGCTGTCGATGAAGAAGAGTTGCAGGGTCGAATCATTGGCGGCATCGTTCTGATTGGTCTGGGCGGATATTTTCTGTTGCGCGCACTGGGGATTATCAGCGGTGATTTCGCCTGGTGGGCGTTCTTCATCTTGATTCCTGGCTTGGCGTTGATGTTCAGCGGCTGGTTGAGTTATTCGCGGACAGGTACATTCGATCGTGGAGCTGCGTTTGGTGGCTTGATGGCGACGCTAGTGGGTGCTATCTTCCTGCTTGATATTAGCTGGAGCCTGGCCTGGCCGCTCTTCCTGATCCTTCCCGGAATTGCGCTATTGCTGGGATGGTTCGAGGACGACGAAGACGACGAAGACGACAAATAGTCCGCGCATCTTCATCCACCTACCGGACCTGGCCAAAACAAAAATGCCGTGCTCGAGAAAGAGCATGGCATTTTTGTGTGTTGCTTTAAATCAGCTTGACGAGCCTAATTCAGCTCTGTGCGCATCGCGTTCAGGCTGCTTCGGACACTACCGTCAACCACCCGGTCACCTGCGCGGATGATCAGGCCACCCAGCAAGCTGGGATCGACCTTATAGTCGATCTTGGAGGCACCCGTCGCATCCTTAACCTTGTTCTTCTCGGTATCGGAGAGCGGCAGTGCGCTGACGACTTCGATTTCTTCGCCAATGTTCTTGACGTTTTCGGGAGCTTTGGAGAAGAAGTCGCTCACGATTTCCTTCTGCTTCTTTTCGTCCAGGCTCTTGCCAATCAGCCGATTGGCCGCCGCAATCGCCAGCGAGATCACCTGACTACGCATATCCGCCAACAATTGCTCGCGTTCCTGCTCAGCTTGCTGGCGCGCTTCAGCGCGGATGGTCTCGGCTTCTTGTTCAGCTTCCTTGGTTACTTCCTTCGCAGATTCCTCGGCACGGCTGTGTGCCTCGGCGATGATCTTCTGGGCCTCAGAGCGCGCTTCAGCGCGGATGTTTTCCGCCTCTTTCTCGGCGTTTTCGCGCGCATCGGCTGCGATGCGGGCATCTTCCAGACCTTTTTCAATTTCGGCCCGGCGCTCATCGATCGTGTTGATCAGACCTTTCCATAGGAAGGTCCGCAGCAGCCAGAAGATCAACAAGAAGTTGAAGATCTGCATCAGGAGGAAACCAAAATTAATACCCAGGGCTTCCACAACTTACCTCCTTCGCGTCACTTGGTTGGTGTTGGTGCCTTTACAGCACGAACAGGATAATCAGACCCACCACCAGCGCGTAGATGGCCACGGCCTCTGCGAAGGCGATACCCAGGATCATGTTGGTTTGAATCTGACCGGCGGCATCAGGATTGCGGCCAATGGCTTCCAGTGCACCCTGTACCAGCAAGCCAATACCCAGCCCCGGACCCAGCGATCCAATCATCGCCAGGCCGGCACCAATGGCTTTCAGTCCGATTTCGAGGGATTCGTTTTCCATCGTTGATGTTTACTCCTTCTTGAAGATGTGATGTGATTAGTGATACTTATTATTCGCAAGTTGTGTTAGTGATCGTCCCCATGGTGCGAGATCGTCGCCAGCTTGATTAATACCAAAGGCAGGATGAAGAACACGTACGCCTGGATCAAGCCGATGAACAACTCCAACGCGTAGATCGCGCCAGGGATGAACGCACCCGTCAGGAACATGACAACAATCAAGAGAATACCGCCGGCGAACATCACGCCAAAAAGACGGAAAGCGAAACTGATGATCTTGGAAATCTCAGAGAGGATTTCCAGCAACCCGACGATGAAGTCCATGACCCCCATCGGGTTCTTGCCAGCATTACCGACGGCTGGCAGGTTAATGAATTTGGCGAAGTACCCCAGGCCGAGATGCTGTACACCGTAGTATTGGACCGCGAACATGGCGATCAGAGCCAGGGCCAGCGTGAAGTTCAGGTCTGTGGTGGCACCGCGGAAGAATGGCGCAACGACAAGGTTGTTGATGAGGTCGTCTTCACCAGCCTCATGCAACTCCTCGTAATCCTTCTTATATTTGCCATCTTCGCCCTCATCTTCAAAGTATTTGTACTTGCAGGCGTGATAGCCTTCTTCAGTTGCCGTTGTGCCGGAGTCCAGTGGCTCTTCAATTCTCAGCAGTTCGATAGCGCCGGCTGGACCGTCCTCGTTTTGGATCGGATAACCGCTCATAGTTACGGTTTCCTCATCCTCGGCACAGTGTAAGACGCCTACGGTCTCATAGCCAGGAACGAGCTTGGTGAAGTTAGCAACCAACACCAGCAAGAAGAAGGTAGCAATCAGCGGGAACACCTTCTTGGCATCGGCCGCGCCCAGGATGGACTTCGTCTGGTTGTACAGATAGCCGGTCATCAGCTCGAAGGCCATCTGGAAACGCCCGGGGACTCGCTGCGGGTTGCGCAGGGAGAGGGCAATTAGAATGACGATGACATCTGCTACCAGTAGTGCTAGGAAGGTGTTGGTGATATCCCAATCGCCACCGAGGAAGTCGGGGAAGGGGATATAAAGCTCGCCTTTGGCAAGCGGCTCGCCAAACACGGTAATGACCGGTACGCCGATCCCAATACCCAGGGCTGGCAAAAGGCCCATGGCAATGCCGATACCTCCACCGAAAATGACGAGGAAAAGCAACAGGTACATGCACCCGCGTGCCGCAGCCGGATTGATAGCCGGCTGTTGCTCATGGTGGCTCATGTGCATGCTCCTTTCTTGGAAGTAGTTGCACGATGATACAAAAGTTAATCCTCCTGTTTACTTTGTAGTGCCATACTGCCGTTTCTCGATTGCCCTCGCCGAGCGAATGACCATCAGCAGCATAACAATGACGCTCAGCGGCACACTACTAATAATACAGAGTATGGTGATCAAAGGGCGGGTATCCATCAGGCTATCCAGGGCCAGACCAGCTAGAATGGCACCAATGGTGAGCGCAACCGCCACGCACCCGCTCAGTCCCGCCACTGCTGCGAGGCCGAGGTTAACCAGGTAATTCAGCCGTTTTTGGGTGCTCATGGATTGTTGGTAAAGGCCATTTGCGTCAATCTTCACAAGGCTACCGTGAAGATTCAGAGTTGTCAAAAATTCGTTTCAAAATGACTAACCTTTTCACAAAACCTTAAAAAACGAACGGCGGCCCGCCTATAGGAGCCGCCGCCGGGTGGTGATTAGTCGCTTTTTTCTTCAGCCTTGTGAGCTGCGATGATCTCCTCGGTGAGATTACTTGGCACGCGCTCGTAGCCGCTCAGCTCCATTGAGAAAACCCCGCGTCCTGCCGTCATGGAACGTAGATCATTGCTATAGCGTTGGATTTCCGAGAGCGGCACATGTGCCTTGATCACACTGCGGCCCGCCAGGGTATCGATCCCCTGGACGCGCCCACGGCGTGAAGTCAGGTCGCTCATGATGTCGCCCATGCTATCCTCGGGAATGGTAACCTCAACATACATAATCGGCTCGAGTAGCGCCGGACCAGCCTCCTGGAAGGCCTCTCTAAATGCGCCACGCCCCGCGATCTGGAAAGCAATATCCTTGGAGTCGACAGGGTGCTCTTTACCATCATATATGATCGCTTTGACCCCGACGACCGGATAGCCGGCAATGACCCCGTCTCCCAGAACCTGACGTACACCCTTTTCCGTGCTCTGGACAAACGGCTGGGAAACCGAGCCCCCGAAGATCTCGCTGCTGAACTCGAACTCCTCAGCGGGGTCCTGCGGCTCAACGCGGAGGTGCACTTCCGCGAACTGGCCTGCGCCCCCGGTCTGCTTCTTATGGCGATAGACGGCGGTCGCCGTCTTGGTGATGGTTTCCTGGTAGGGTACTTTCGGCACAGTTGTATCCATGTTACAGCCCAGACGCTCGCTGCGCTTGATCGCGATGTCGATTTGCACGCTGCCCATCCCCTCAAGCACGGTCTGGCGCGTAGCCGGGTCCTGGCGCCAGCGCAACGTCTGGTCGGCATTGCTCAGCGCGGTGAGGGTGCTGGCGATCTTGGCGCTATCGCTTTGCGATTTAGGATGAACAGCTACAGCATAAATCGGCTGGTCGAAGGTTGGACCAGGGATAATCCTGCCAAAGTCCTTGGTGGTGAGTGTGTCGCCTGTCCGGGTATGCCGTAATTTGGCAACAACCCCGATATCCCCGGCATGCAATTCATCAACATTGAATTGTTCTTTGCCACGGACCACCATCAACTGCGTGAGGCGTTCTTCTTCCTCGCTGTTGGGGTTCCAGACAGCATCATTCGACTTTATAGAGCCAGAGAAAATACGGAAGTAGGTGAGGGTGCCATATTTGTCCGTGAAACTCTTGAAAACATACGCGGCCAGCGGCCCGTCATCCGTCTGTGGAGGCTTGAGAAATTCGAGTTCCTCGGCCTCGGGGCTGGCTTTGACGCCAACTCGCCGGCCGGAGGCTGGCTGCACATAGGCGATCAGAGCCTCCATCAACGTATGGACACCCCCGGTGTTGCTTCCTGTGACGAAGACCGGAACGGTATTTAGATCGGCATTTCGGGCCGCTTTGCGCATTCCGTCGCGGATCTCGTCGGGTGAGAGCTCACCTGTCTCGAAATATTTCTCAATGTAGACATCGTCGGCCTCGGCTGCTGCTTCAACGACCTCAAGGTGCGCGTTTTCAACCAATTCGCTGAGCTCGGCTGGGGCCTCAACTGCCTTGCCATCCAGATAATACGCCCTTTGGGATACAGCCCCGACAACACCGTTGAAATCGTCCTGTTCGCCAATCGGCAACGTGATAGGAATGAACTTGTGGTCCGGAAAACGCTCGCGCAGACCGTTCAGCGCGTTCTGGAAACTGGCGTTTTCACGATCGAGACGGTTAATAACCGCAATCACAGGTTGGTTGAAATCGCTGGCGAACTTGAAAGCCAGCTCAGTCCCGACTTCTGGACCGGCTACGGCATCAACAACGATCATTACAGCATCTGAGACGCGGATCGCCTGTTGGACTTCGCCCTGGAAATCAGTATATCCAGGAGTGTCGATCAGGTTAATCTTGTGGTTCTCGATTTCAATGGGAATGATGGAATTGCTAATGCTGAGCTGGCGGTCGCGCTCGTCATCATCAAAATCGGAGACGGTGGTACCATCCTGGACGCTCCCGCGTCGCGTGGTGTGGCCCGCCAGGTGGAGCATGTTTTCGACCAGGCTAGTCTTGCCGGACCCCTGGTGTCCAGCAATGGCAACGTTACGGATGAAATCTGATTCATATACTTTCATGGGTGGAATGACCTCTTGGATTTTTCTCTATAGGTGATAGTAATCTGGCACCGCAGGTGATTGCCAAACGTAAATATTAAACAACCCTTTAACAAATTAGTGAGGATTTTACGAAATACCATCGTCTGTGTCAAAGGGGATTTTTGCCGGCCATATACCTATGGTTTTCTGGCCCAGTGTACGGCAATTGTGCCCAGCATCAGTCGTCGGAAACCAACATCTTGAAATCCCACTGTCTCAAAACGAGTTACCAGAGCTTCTGGTTTCTTGAAGCCGAGCGTACTACCGGAAAGGTACTGATACGCATCGCGGTCACCCACGACGAGCCGGCCAATGAGGGGGACGATGGAGGTTAAGTAGAGGTTAATAAATGGCCGCAGTAGATTGTCTCTAGGGGGGGTGGTATCCAGGCTGACCGCCCAGCCACCAGGTTTCAGGACACGATAGTGCTCAGCCAGTGTTTGATCGATATCGGGCACATTGCGCAGCAAAAACCCACTGACCACGGCGTCGAAGTGGTTATTGGGGAAAGGGAGTTGTAGGGCATTGGCTCCCAGCCACTCGACCTGAGAGCCAGTGGGGCGATCCCGCCCCACCTGCATCATTGGCAGCGCAAAATCGGCGGCCACGACAGTTGCCTTTGGGTACTGGCGGCGGATCTCGAAAGCGATATCGCCAGTACCGGCAGCAATATCCAGGACGATGCTCTGATTGGTCA
Source organism: Chloroflexota bacterium (assembly GCA_010092845.1). Lineage (GTDB taxonomy): Bacteria > Chloroflexota > Anaerolineae > Aggregatilineales > J027 > J027. The sequence continues at coordinate 18,918 of JAADYW010000034.1, read as the reverse complement.
GGTGCGCTTTGTGAGTGACGATCCTGCGCCAGCGCTGGTCTTGGCCCAGGGTCATCAGACGGTTCATCCGGTCGTACCGCTTAGCGATACGACCGAACATCGTCTGTACATGCGATTTGTCTGCGGGGTTGGCGGCCATCAGTCGCTATTCGCACCACCAGCGGTAGTCGATATTGGGGTATAGGCGGTCAAGCTCCCAATATTGGGCGGCCAGTTCCCCATCAGGCTCGCCGCGTTCAACGCTCTCGGTCAGCTTGCGATAGCGTTCTAGGTGCTGGCTGAAGCGCTGGATGGCGTAGTTGCGCGCCTGGCCTGTGGTAACCAGGAAGGGCCAGTCAGAGCTTTCGGCGAGAAGCAGTTCGCGCGCCGCCTGGTTGAGAACGCCGCGCAGGTTCTCATCTTCCCACTGATCTTTGTGGCGGTTGGCCAGCGCTGTCATGCGACGCTCTGCCTCGTGAATGGGGGGCCACATCCAGCTCACTTCGAGATTGTTCCAGGTGAAATGGGTGCCGCCAGCCCCCCAGCTTCCCTCAGGGAGGTGCAGCACTTCCTGGGGCTGATGTGCATTGACGTACTCGGTCGCCGTTACCAGATCAACCAGCGGATTCTCAGCCAGCCCACGCAACACCTGTTTGAGCCAATCGACACCTTCAAACCACCAGTGGCCAAATAGCTCGGTGTCATAGTTGCTGGCGATCAGGCCATAGCCCTGGCCGGCGTCCCAATGCGCCTGTAAGATACGCTCCACCAGCCCTACGAAGTCCTGAGCATGCCCCCGGACTTTGTGCTCTGCCCAGTCAGGATGATAGAGATCTTTGTCCGCCAGATCGACCCGTGCGCCCGTCACACGCCAGTATTGCAAGCCGCTGATTCCGTCCTTGCGATGGAATTCGCGGTAGTCGAAGTCACCAGGATAGCCCCAATCGGCTGACCATACTCGCTGCCCGGTCTCATTGTTGCGTCCAATCACTGCCACCCCGCTGTGCTCATCGGCTTTCGGGCCCGCAGTCGTATCGCTGACATAGTATGGCTCGAAGGTCGTGGTCTTCATCTGCTGCATGGGGGCTGTGGACATGGGGATCAGATAACGCCGTTTGATCTCGCCATAGGGGCCAATTGCTTCTCCCGCGGCCACGCCGACCGGGGCGCCGCCGGTAACCAGATGCGTCTCGCTGAAGAAGACCTTTAGCCCTTCCTCGGCGAGGAAGTGTTCTATACCGGGACGTATCTGGCCCTTTTCATCGTAATAGGCCGGTCGATAGGCGCACTCTGGCAGCCAGATACCCGTGGGACGCCGCCCGAAGAGGCGTTCGTAGCTCTTGATCCCGGTGCGAATCTGGGCGCGCACGGCGGCATCCGTTCCGAGGAGGGGCAGGTAACCGTGGGTAGCGGCACACGTCACTATTTCGATATAGCCCTCATCCTGTAGACGCTTGAAGGCACCGACGATATCGCGATTGAAGCGGTGATCGAAAGAAGTCTTGATATTTTCGTAGTATTTCTGATACCAGATGGCCAGGTTTTCGAGATGCTTGTGCCCGACCCACCACGGTTTTTCCGGCCGTGGCTGTTGCAGACGTGTCTCGACAGAAGCACGATCAACAGGGGGGAGATCACCCTCCTCGGCTTCCGTGCGCTCCACTGGTTGGGCGCTTGCTGACTGCTCCTCTTCCCAGAGATCGCCCCGAAAACGCAGTACATCCTGTTTGGAGCGGGCGATTTTGTCATCGAGGTACTCGTCGAAATGATCGCATACATCTGCATCGGCTAGTTGTTCGGCTAGAACGGGGGTGAGACCAATGGTTAGGCGATACTTGACGCCTTCGTCACGCAGGTCATAAAGTGCATTCAATATGGGGATATAAGTCTCGCTCGCTGCTTCGTGGATCCACTCCTCGCCGTGAGGCCAACGTCCCGCCAGGCGGGCATAGGGAAGGTGACTATGTAAGACAAACGTAAAAGCACCAATGGAGCTCATGGGCAATCCTAACTGTTGAATAACATTCTGTGCAGGTAGGCAATAACAGTCGCCAGGGTGATGGACTATTGTAACATCCCCCACACCCGCCGCCTACTATATTAGAACGCGATGTGTGTTCTACTCGTCTTCGGCTGGGGGCAGGTCAGCCACAGGAAGGGCTTCAAGGTCTCCGGCATTCTGGAGATTGGTCGCGAAGATCCAGCCCGCGGTGGAATCGGGTAGCAGGATGTGGAGCCAGTCACTATCGGCTGTCCGTTCGAAGGCAAATATCGGTGCACCCGCCGGCAGAACGCTGATGCGCGCCAGCTCGGTTGAGGGAGTCTGGCGGACATTGGTCGCGACTTCCAGCTCGCCAACCGGCATCCAGGCGAACTCGCGGGGATCGTCGCGCAGGCCATGCCAACTGATGACGGGCCCAGCGTTGATGGCGATGAGTGTCCAGTCGGGGCTGATGAGCGAATCGGCGGGTGCTTCGTAGCGCCCGCGGAGTTGCCCCGCCTCAATATCGTAAAAGCGAGCGAAAAAGTCGAGGCGGGTCACAATCGCCGTGGTCGAATCGGGGCTGATCGCGACACCGTCGATATTATCGCGAAACAGCAAAAGTTGGGAGACGTTGCCGGCCTCGTCAATATCCCAGAGGCGACCTTTGCCGGTAGTGTCGATAGAAATGGCGCGTTCGCCATTGGGGCTGAACACCAGCGCGGACACGCCCCCATCATGTTCGGGCATGCTGCCAGCCTCGTTGCCACTATCACTTTCCCAGAGGCGGATAGTATCGCCCTCCCAGGTCGCGAGATATTGTCCCGCGGGGCTAAAGGTGGCGTTGTCAACCATATCCGTATCAAGGTCTTCAGCGTCCGGCGTATCGTGCGAAAGATCCCAGATGAGGGTTTGCTCACCCCACGTCGCAAGATATTGGCCCTCTGGGTCAAACACGGCATGCGTCGCCCCTTCTGTGTTGAGGGTGTCAATAATCTCGCCTGTGGTGCTGTCCAGGAGGAAGGTCTCACCGTCGAAAGTAACAATCGCGATCTGTTCCCGGTCGGGGCTGATCGCGTGCTCGATGCCTTCATAGCTGGTGAGTGTCTCACCGGTTGCAAGATCAATCAGCGTGAAGGTGTCGAACACATCGTACACCAGTAGATTTGTGTCTTCGGCGACGAAGGCCATCTGAAGATAGACCGCTTCACCCGGGGGGATTTCGGTTTTAGGTTCAGGTGTACCTTCGGCTGGGTCCAGGGTGTCATAGATGGCGATCGACAGGCCGTCACCGCTGGTGATAGCGATGCTGTCTTCCTCTGCAGACCACGCATGAGTCGTCACCCCAGCGCTGTAGTTGGGCAAGCACATCAATGCCGTTCCCGGGGCGGCATCGCGCGCCTTCACGTGCCAGACACAGAAGGTGCTATCCAGGCTGCCCGTGACAAATGCTGTACCCCCTGGGCTAAAACGCTTCTCGATAATTGGTTCTTCGTGACCTGCCAGTAGGGTCAATACGCCCAGGTTACTGGCGTCCTCGGCCCGGATTTGCCGGGTGTCCTCCCCAGGGCTCTGGGCAGCAATCATCGTTGGCGTGAATAGCGCCGCCAGTAACAGAACGAACAGCCAGCGTGCCTTCATACTCAGTCGCTACCTATTTGTTACGGTTGACGTTCCGGACCTCACGGAGTCGGGCGCTCTTGCCACGGCGTTCGCGCATGAAGTAGAGCTGAGCACGTCGAACCTTTGAGTGCCGCAGGACTTCGATCTTCTCAATGCGCGGGCTCTTGTATAGGAAGGTGCGTTCAACCCCGATGCCGTGGCTGGCAATACGACGCACGGTGAAGCTCTTATTGTTGCCACCCCTCCGCAGACGGATTACCATCCCAGGCACCACCTGGATACGCTCGCGGGTACCCTCGACAATACGCAGATGAACCCGTACCTCGTCGCCCGGAAACAGCTCCGGATGATCGGGTTCACTATTCATGTCTTCAATTCTTTTTACCAGATCGATCATGATCCACGTCCATTTCTCGTCTATCCCTGTGGTGGACAGGGTTCTATTCGCTTTGGCGACACAAAAATCCGGCAACCTTTGAGGCCGCCGTAGCGCAGAAATTTTAACATAGCCCCAAGGGCATTTCAATTCCCAACTCGGCGTTGGCGCCCGGCGATCTCGGGAAACGCAAGTGGCATATTGATGGCTGACGCTGTATCTGGACATGGGTGATGGCCACGCACAAGCCGCCCGGCACAACCGGCTTGGCACGACTGGGAAAACCTTAGAGATTGTAGGCTGCGCTCTGAATATAGAAAAAGAATCGAGGTCATCGTCCCTGAAAGTTTGAGATTTCGCTGATTAGGTTCTTCTGCGCTATGATTTAGCGTACCGATCGCATATCAGTACTTAGAGGAGTACAGAAATGCTCAAAAAAGTCATTCTTGGGTTAATGGTCCTCGCTTTGTTGCCTCTGGCACTTCCGGCTGTGCATTCGCAAGATGGCGGGGGTGAATCGTGCTTCTTGGCAGTTGATACCGAATACCTTGAAGATTACTTTGTTCTATTCGAGGGGGATGTTAGCCAGGAGGACTATCTCCAGACGGTAATGGATGTCACGCGGATGGATGCCGAAAGCGCGGGGATTCCCGAAGACCTGGACGCTGAGGGTTTCAGCCTGATGGAAGCCATCTCGATGACACTCTACTATGTCAATATGGACGAACTGGCCTACAGCTATCCCGAAGAGAAGGCCAACACTGTATTGGAGGGCTGGGAAGTTACCGACTGGCCACTCGCTCGCCGCCAGGAACTGGCTGCCGCATTGGATGCTGGCTTGCTGGCAACAGATTGCCAGGGTGTGGATTTGATGGCCGATCTGGGGCCGGAGGCTGCCAACTATCTGCTTAGCCGGGTGCTGGTCCTCAGTGGTACCTACGAGCATTCCTTGGGCTACACAACCGACGCTGATATCTACAATGACGTGTTCTATACCTGGTATTCATTTGACCAGGTACTCATGGCGGAGCTTCAAGCACCTGCCAATGAGATGGTGAAATCTGGGGTCATTACTGGCTATAACGTCAAGCGCAGCACCCTCAGCGCTGCCTTTGACCCTGAGCTGAGCATCGTCTATGGCCACAGCAGCATTGACCATGCGATCCAACTTATTGGCCTACTGCGTAGCGAAGGCATTAGCGCCAAGGTAGCACTGGAGCCGAAGACTTCGGCCTTCCTATATCTGGCTGAATGGGGCGAACCGACAGAAAGCCCGAGCTTTCAAGTTGAACCCCTGGAAGATGGCAACTATATTGCCTACGCCAAGGAATATGACCTCGTCTTTGAATTCGAGAGTATGGAAGACAAAGAGCGCTTCGATGGCATCATCAAGTCGTATGCCAAGAAGAACGAAGGCGACCTCGAGGGTTTGATTGTGGACTCCTGGTGGCAACCGCTCTACAGCTCGCGCGTACCGATGAATGATTACATTCAGGTGACCAACAACCTCGCTGCCATGGGTGACTTCTATGTCCAGTCCTTCGCTCTGATGGAAAACTCTGAAACCGTCTTGGCCGAATTCGAGGCTGCTTATCCTGATGCCGAGGTCTGGATGGAGGACTTGTGGGTTAACGAGGCCTTCCATAACTATCTCATGGGCGAAGCGCAGTAGCTCACAACGTGACGAAAACTCGTTAGTTTAGCTGTACCCGAAAATCACGGCGGGTCCCCCAGACCGATATGGGGTGCCCGCCTGATTGTTGGCCATCGGCTTGCGTTTTCGGAGCAGTTTACTACCTGGGTCCCAAAACCTGGCTGGTGCAGCGATGCAGGAAATGACAAGCGTGGGCACGTATAATGGCGAGCGTGTTTGATGCCACTTGCATAATTTAGCTTGGGAATAGTGGTGAACTTGGAGGAACAACCGATATCTCTGAATCTGGAGGGCACCCCACATGAGGGGGCTGGTCCAGATCAGCTTCTGAAATACGGCACGCTTTTGGGTGTCGCACTCATCCTGGCGGCAATGATATGGGTTGGGTTGCTGCGTGGTAGGGCGCTGGGTGAGGCCTGGTTTAGTGGTGATCTGGGCGAGGCTGTGGGTGAGACTGCACTAGGGCTACTTCTCGGTACCCTCAGTGCTCTGATTGCCTGGATGGTCGGGCAACGTCTGCAGGCCTTTGTTGACATCCGGGATCGCTTGTTGGCTGCACTAAATATGCGGCATTTCACCCTGCTACACAATGCGCTGCTAGCTCTGCTGGCAGCCTTACCCGAGGAAATCTTCTTCCGTGGTGCTTTACAGCCCGTCCTTGGGGTGTGGATTACCGCGCTCGTCTTTGGCGTTTTGCATGCGCTGACACGGACGTATTTCATCTATGCGACCGCGGCTGGGTTAGCATTGGGAGCCTTATTTGCATGGACTGATGCACTCTGGGCCCCGATCATGGCGCATTTCGCTGTCGATTTTCTGACGCTGACGCTACTGGCGCGCTGGGCGCGCCAGCATCACGCTAGTATTCCCTCGCTGGTGGACGACCAGGCCTAAAAGCCGCGCAGCAGACCTCGCGGGCCGCGATACAAAGGACATACACACCGGTCACACTCGTGCCGTTCTCCCTGGCGATACGCCTGTCGCATGCCGATAGTCTCAGGGCTGTTGATCGCCTGCTTCAACGCCTGGCCCTGCAGCTTGCCGGTAGCCGGTAGGAAGAAACAGGGCTGGAGGGTGCCATCGACATTGACGACCATTGACACATGCGGAGCATTGCATCGCGGCGGTTGAAAGGTAGCATGACCGTATGGCGCGGCAAAATAGGCGTACAATTGGCGTATTTTGTCTGGGCTTTCAGCGATACGTCCATCCGCGAAGTGATCGCGGTGGGTGTGCATGAGTGCCTCTATAATGTCCCAGAAGTCCGGTAAATCAGATTCGAGCAATGGGCCATATGGATCAGGCTCAGTTTGGTTGGCCAGCGGTATTGCGCTATCCTGGGCGAAGCGGGGACCAAAAGCGAACGGATTGCTGCTATCAACCGGCAGAAAGCTGGTGGAATCAGCACCGGCAGCCAGCGCGGTATCGACAATCAAAGGGATTTGTCGAAAGTTGGCCCGCATCACGGTCGTTCGGGTGTGGATGGGGACGCCCAGGGCGCATACTTCCTGGATCCCCGTCAGGATGAGGTCGAGGGCATCAACACCACGGATCTTAGCGTAGAGCTCAGAAGTTGCTGCATCCAGGCTGACGGTCACGAGATCACACGTTGCCAGGACCTCAGGGGCTTGTTTCTTCAACAGCAGCCCATTGGTCAACAGCCAGACCTTGATACCCGCATCGCGAAACTGCTGTGCGATTTCGGGCCATCGGGGATGCTGCATGGCCTCACCACCCGACAGGAGCACCATCTGTGTGTTGAGCTGGCGGCCAGCAGCAACCAGTTCCGCTACGAGCGCCAGGTCCATATTGCAGCGTGGTGATTTCCAGATATCGCACATCGCACATCGGCTGTTGCACCCGTCGGTCAAATAGACCACCATAAGGGGGAGCGCTTGCAGCCGGTCGGAGATGAGATTGGTCAGTGAGCGGACTCGGGCATAGTTCATCGAGAGTTGCTTTCATGGTAGCAGCAGTGCATTGAGTCTATTATGGACGATCGTCGTATATTTGCGAAATCCTGGCAGCGTTGGCAGCTAACCTGTAACTGGCTAATGCAGGGAATGATCCTCTGGATATTCTTCTGTGCAGGGTGGTGGTGGCGCCCTCGCTGGATGCTATCCTCGCGTGCACCGGCGTTTATCCACAGCGGCCTCAACGCCGCCATCACTACCGATGCCTACCGCGAAGTGTCTTTTGCCCGCTTTGCGCTTGTGCCGTTTATTGCCATTGTGTTGATCCTCTGGGCGTTGACTTTTTTTCGCGGGACAAGACCACTACTGCGCGACGCACGGCTGATCTGGCTGGTGCTATTGGGCGGTCTGGTGTTCTGGATATGGCAATCGGTGGGCTGGGCGGCTGAGAATGAGGCAGTTGCCCGTTCCCAGGCGGCACAGTGGATCATCGTCTTCGCCTTTGTGGTGGCTTTGTCAGCCAACGGGCCGGCGCCACGGTGGATCGCGTTGGCGTTGGTTGGGGGTATGGTCTTCCATGCCGCGATCGGGATCACGCAGTCCGCGCTTCAGACTGAATTGGGGATTGCCTGGGTTGACGAAACCCTGCTGGGAATCGGCATTGATCTGTACGAGTATCGCCTTGATCCGCAACGCAGCGGGGTCAGCGTAATCCAGGCAGACGGGATCCGGCATCTTCGTGCTTATGGCATTACATCTCACCCCAACTTGTTGGCGGGCAGTCTGGTGATGGGGTTGCTAGCATCGCTGTGGCTGTGGCAAGAACCCCGTACCCGCCGGGTAGCTGCCTGGGTTATGGTGATCGGCTTGTGGGGATTGTTTCTGACATTCAGCCGGGCATCAGTAGGCGGCTTGATCGTGGGCATGGGGGCAATCGTTGGCTTGTGGTGGCTTGCCGGCTACTGGCAGACCTGGGCGGTCAAGGCAGTGCTCACAGCGGTTTTGCTGACTGGTGGGGCATTCTATGCTATGTACCATCCCCTGGTGAATGTACGGGTAGGTTATGGTGATGAAGGGGCATCATCCCTTGAGGGCATCAGTGTAGAATCGCGTCAGGTTTATCTTGAACAGGCCGAGACGATCATCCGCGATGAGCCCTTGTATGGTATTGGGATTGGCAACTTCCCCTGGGTCAGCCACCGCATGCTCCGTGATGATCCTCGGCAACTGGATTTGCAGGGGGCGAACGTTCACCGCATCTATCACCTGGCGATTGCCGAGGTTGGCCTGATTGGTGGTGGTCTCGCCGCGCTGACATTGGCTGCCGCGGGCGCTATCGTTCTGTATCGGTGGCGGCGTGGTCAACTCCAGGCCGTGACAATCTGTTTGTGGGGTGGCATCTTGGCTTGGTTGGCGATCGGATGGTTTGAGTTCTTTCCATGGGTGCTGTTTCCGTATCAGATCATGTTCTGGGGTGCGATGGCCGCCGCCTTGATGCCGGCCACGAGAAGTAAGGGTGAATTCGCTATGGAATCCATTAAGCTGCGCTCAACTACTTGGCAGATGCTGGAACCAAATGAGAACTCAGGTGCGGCGCCTCCGGACCGGGATGACCCGCGATGGCAGCCGGTTTCGTTGCCCTTGGCGGGACGGCCTGGTCCGCTGTGGCTCATGACAGGGTTCATAATGCCACCCAACGAGCATTGCGCGACCTGGTGGCTCGAAACAGATGCCGCTCTTTCAGGTGCAATCTGGCTCAATGGGCAGCGCTGCAACTCTGGCGATTCATTATCACCAGACACTCCGCTGGATATTACCGATCGTATAGCGGTTGGCGAGAATTCGTTGATTCTTTTTCTGGAACAGGTTCCTGACGGTTGGCAGGTTTTTACATGCGTGCCGTATGCTTGTCCCTAAGCCTGCGGCTGGCTGACGCCCTTCTATTTCGTTGAAAGCTTTTGTTATAATAACGAACTTCAGGAAGGCTTCCTGAAAAGAATTGGAAGGGCAGTACTGGTGCTGCAGAATCGTTCACCCCGGACAACGGCAATTGGCCTATCGGTTGCGGTCTCAGTTACTCTGATTTTCCTCAGCTTGTTGGGAACGCTGGCGCCTGCTGAGAGCATTGCCAGAGTGCCTTTGAACTTCTTTGAAGGTATCTTTGGTGGCTTGACTGAGTCCGTCGACAATACGGCGGCCGAATTGGCTGAGATACGCTCGCTGCGCCAACGCAACCAGGAGCTTGAGGAGTCACTGGCGGCGTTTCAGGCGGAGGTAGCCGAACTCCGTGAGATCCGTAGTGACTACGACCGATTGGCTGCATTGGTGAACTACACAACCCAGACGCGTGACGATTTCCGGTATGTAACGTCTGATGTGATCGGGCGCGACACATCACCGACCGTAAGGGTGATTCATTTGAACCGGGGCACACGCGATGGTGTGTCGGTTGATGACCCGGTGGTGACAGAGCAGGGGCTGGTAGGCCGTGTCATCCAGGTGAGCGCCACGGGCTGCGAAGTGCTTCTCATCACTGATCAATCCAGTGCGGTGAATATTCGGTTACAAACCTCACGCGATACGGGCTTGGTACAGGGAACCCTCAGCGGCGACCTGGCCCTTTCGTTCGTTGATACTGAAGGCGAGATTGTCCCCGGCGATCTGGTGTTAACCTCAGGCGAGACCCAGGTCTTTCCGTCTGACATTGTGGTGGGGCAGGTGTCCAATCCGCGCCTGAGCGACGACGAGTTGTTCCTGGAGTCATCTGGGACGAGCTTCGTTGATTTCTCTCGTCTGGAGATGGTGCTCATTATTACAAATTGGGAACCTGTTGACCTTGAAGTCTTCGAACAGGACGAGGAAGAGAATTAGCTAGCGATGGCCATCTACTATGTTGGTTTTCCCCTTTTGCTGCTGGCGGCGGTGTTTGATGCAACAATAAGGACGTTGTTGCGTTTCTGGGGGGGGGGGCCGAACCGGGGTGTGTTGGTTGTTGTTTCGTGGGCGTTGGTAGTAGACCTGCGCGAAGCCTTGCCCTGGGCAGTGATGGGCGGTGTTTTTCGCGATTTACTGTCCGTTGCCCCTACCGGCACATCAGCGCTGGCACTGGTGATCATTGTGGTCAGTATCGATCAACTGATCCCCAAGCTGAGCTGGCGAAATGTCATCCTGCCGTTACTGAGCACAGCGTTGGCGACAATAGCTTATGATGTTATTGCTCTGGTGATATTGGTCATTGATGGTTGGCCAACACCAGGTTTGCAGACAATCACTTACGTGATTTTCCCGGGGTTGTTCGTTAATCTCGTGTTGGTATTGTTGGTTTATCGCACGGTTGCAAGCATCAACCAGTTCTTGCGCCCAACACGCGCATCGTTACTGTAATTGAGTTTAGAAAGTCGAGTGGTGGAATGAACGGGCGAACATTATTGCCATTTCAAGGCTGGCGCCTGATCTTCTTTCGTGCTATAGCATTGGCGATATTTGGTGTGCTGGTTGTCCGCACCTGGCAACTCCAATTTGTTGACGGGGCCACATTTCGCGAGGATGCGGACGAGAATCGGTTCCAAACCATACCAAAACAGGCGACACGGGGCACGATCTATGATCGCTATGGCGAACCTCTTGCCCTTAATGACCCGGCCTGGGTCGTGACGATCACTCCAGCACTGCTGCCTGATGATCGGCCCACGGTCTTGCAGATATATAACCGACTCTCGGCTCTGGTTGACGTTCCTGCGACGCGGGCAATTGCCGATGCCTCAGAGCGTTTTGACGAACGGAGTATCGATGAGCTTGTCACGACTGGTGAAGGTGTTGCTCCGTACCGGCCGGTAGTCATTGCGGTCGATATTGACAAGGACATCGCGATGGAAATCCTGGAACGCCAACAGGCCTTCCCCGGTGTAGATGTCGAAGTACGCGCCGTGCGGAGCTATCCCTCGGCGGCGCTCACATCTCAGATCGTTGGCTATCTTGGCCCCATCCCCGAGGAACAAGCCCAGGAGTTACGCGAACTCGGCCTTGACCCTGCCTTTGACCGCATCGGCTACGCGGGGATAGAGGCCTTCTTTCAGGATGAACTTGCCGGCAGAAATGGTAGCGAGACCTACCAGGTCGATATTGCTGGCCTGCGCGAGCGCCTGGTAGAAGAGGAAGCATCCGTCCCGGGCAGTAGCATCCGCCTCTCTCTTGATCTGGAATTACAGCAAGTCGCCCAGCAAGCATTAACGAGCCGGATCAACGCGATCAATGCGGATGAGCAGCGTCTGCGCACTCAATCTGGCGTTGTAATCGCGATGGATCCACGCACCGGGGAAATCCTGGCGATGGTTTCCTGGCCAACTTACGACAACAGCCGCTTCGCGCGCAGCATTGATGGCGAATACTATCTCGAAGTATTCAATGACCCCTTGCGCCCATTGGTGAACCATGCAGTGAGTTCACTTTATCCCCCCGGCTCGGTTTGGAAGATCATCTCATCGGTGGCTGTTCTCGAAGAGGATGTTATAGACCCATTTGCAACGCTAAATGATCCGGGCCGTCTGGTGCTCCCAAATATTTTTGCGCCAAACGACGAGAGGCAGAGCCAGACGTTTGTGTGCTGGTTACGGAGCGGACATGGCAACCAGAATTTAATCGATGCGATTGCCAATAGCTGTGACGTCTATTTTTATCAAGTTGGCGGTGGCAATCCTGATGTCTCGGCTGCAACCTTGAAACCCGGCGGATTGGGGATTGAGAATCTGTATCGCTGGGCAACAGCCTTTGGTATCGGCTCCCAGCTTGGTATCGAGCTGCTGGGCGAGAATCCAGGCCAGATGCCGGAACGGCAATGGAAACGACGGCTGTACGGCGAGAGCTGGTCGACGGGCGACACGTATAACGCCGTATTCGGCCAGGGATATGTTACAGTTACCCCGCTGCAGTTGCTCTATGGCACCGCCGCGACTCTCAATGGTGGCAACCTCATGCAGCCGACGCTTATCCGCCAATTTGAGGATGCCGAAGGCAATGTGGTTGAGATTAGTGATCAGAACGGTCTAACACAGGGTGCGTTCACACCCCAGGTGATCCGCACAATCGTCGAGCCGCCTCCCGGCCAGCCCTGGATACTGCTCATCCAGGAGGATATGCTGCTGCAGGGCGCCAACAGCCTGTCATGCCGCTGCGAACCAACTTCTGATTTCTATGACCCTGATCGCTGCAACCCAGCAACGTATGTCTCCCGTTTTGATCGCGATCCAAATCGTGAGGACGATGTTCAGGATTGGGTTGAGTATCGCGTCAATGTACCCTTTGGCTATAGCTGGACAGGGGGCCTCTGCGATCCTTTGACGTTTGAACTGGTAGGGCGGGACTATATCCCGCCCATTGCCGGCACTGAAAGCATGGATCTTACCCAGCGGGGCATGCGCGAAGTGGTGACCCGTGGTACTGCGAGCGTTACTGCCAACCCAGCCTTTCCTCCACTGACGCTTGTGGATGAGGGTGGCAAGACCGGCACTGCCGAGTACTGCGATGATATCGCTCGCCCTCAGGGTTTGTGCATTCCCGGGCGCTGGCCTTCCCATGCCTGGTATTTCGGCTATGCCCCGCACGAGGACCCCGAGATTGCGGTGATTGCTTTCCTATATAATGCTGGTGAAGGATCGCAGCGGGCGATGCCGGTTGTGCGTGAGGTCCTGGACTACTATTTCCGGCGGCTGCCTCGCAGCCCGGTGGCGGCCTCACCATAATGAGCGGTCAATGACAAGCAGGACTCTACTGCGGTTCAGTGGGGTCCTGTCTTGTTGTGCATATCCTCCTGCCAAGAAGTGCACTTTGTCCCTAAGAGGTTAACCCGTGGCGGAAAACCTCTCCTCAAGCGCAGTCTGAGGTTATGGTGTCTTCCCATCAAGCCTCCAGGTACGCTCTCAAAACCTCTCATTTTTGCAAGTTGGGAGTCATTGGCAGCAAAGGTCAGGTATTGTTTGTGCAAATTTGAACAGGTATCGATCTGAGCAGTTAAGGATAAGAGATTATGCATGTTCCACAGCACTGGCGTCTGAAATCCCAACGCTACCAGCTGCTTGCAGAGCGCCATGATGATGGTTCAGTTTCGTTCCCGCCCCGGCCAAACGTCCCACGTCGTACGCTGGAGTCCTATGACTTGATGAACGTGCCGGACCGCACACGACCCACGGAACGCGAAACCGAGCGCCTTGTTCATGTTGCGTAATCCTGACGGGAGATAACGGTTTGGAAGTTCAGCTTGGTGGTAAAGGTGAAGTCTACAGCTTCACAACAGTGACCGATCCCCCAGCAGGTTACGAGGAGCAGGCTCCCTATATCCTGGCGCTGGTTAAGCTCGACGAAGGACCGATGGTTACGGCCCAGTTGACTGATCTGGATGGCCCGGTTGCGATCGGTATGCGGGTCGAGATGGTCACCCGTAAGCTCCGCACTGAAGGCCAAAGTGGCATGATTGTGTACGGGTATAAATTTCGACCGCTACTCCCCTAAAGGACTACCCAAACCTGTTCTCTAACAAGTGAACTGAACATTTCAAGCCAACCGCGTGTATAGTACAATAGACAACATGCTGGTTGGCTTTTGCCTTTGTGTCCGAACACCGGTCAGGCTAGCCACACCGGTCAAAAACTGATAATCACAATTTGGCGTAGCTTGTCGCAGGAGCTAAAAGATCTGATGAAACGTGCTTTCTTGACGCTAGCAGCACTTTTTCTCGTACTTATGCTTAGTGCTTGCTCTGGAGAAGTATTCGATATCGCGTACACCGCGCGAGGTGATAGCACCAATCTTCTGGCAGTAACCAAGACAGATAATTTCCAGCGTACAGACGACGTTAATGTTGTGGTCAAGCTGAGTGGCCATGACGGTGATGTTGAAGTACAGGTCAAGTTCATTAATCCCGAAGGCGGCCAGGAAGGCGAGACGCTGACGGCCGTGGTGCCCGAAGATGTGGGTACGGTTGTTCTGGGCCTAGATTGGGAGCAGCGTCCCAGTCAGGAGCCGTGGGAGGCTGGCTCCTGGTCCGCAGAAGTGTATGTTGATGGCGAGATGGTCCATGAGTTGGAGTATCGCGTCAACTAACCAATAGGATCCGCGATTGTGCTATTGTCTGGGGCGACTTGTCGAGGGTGCCGATGATGCATCCCCAAGTTTGCTCATCAATAGTGCGTGATTTGACCCGATATATCGTCATTTCTTGCAATAAGCAAATCTTTCCCGCTTCGATTGCGGAAAACTGCCCGGTTTATGGCCGGGCTTTTATTTTTTTCGTATTTCCGGGATTATGCTATCATTTGGATGCCTTTCAAAGATGATGACGAAAACTCTGGAGAAAGGTGAGGAGGATTTCTGTACGGCATGCGTCAGGCCTGCTTGCTCAAGTACCTGGCTCAGACCATGCTATATGCTTGAACGACTGATCGCCGAAAAGACCATGTAACTTGCAGAGGAGTTCTGGTGAATGGTTCTCGATACACTAATGGCCCCTGATTTTGCATCGAGTAAGGCCTATGAAACAGCTTTGGCACAATTCGATCGAGCTGTATCGTTTCTTGATCTACCCGATGGCGTTGTCGAGTTTATGCGCCACCCTAAGCGGGAGTACACAGTCTATTTTCCGGTGCAGATGGACAACGGCGACATCCGTGTTTTCACGGGTTATCGAGTCCATCACAACATTGTGCTTGGGCCCTCAAAAGGCGGGATTCGCTACTCTCCTCATGTGACATTGGATGAGGTTCGTGCGCTCGCCATGTGGATGACTTGGAAGTGTGCCTTAGTCGGGTTGCCCTATGGCGGGGCAAAGGGTGGCGTTGTTGTTGACCCGACGAAGCTATCTTTGCGCGAAAACGAATCGCTTACCCGGCGCTTTGCTTCGGAGTTGACTCCCGTGATCAATCCCCACGGAGACATTCCAGCACCGGATATGGGAACAAATTCCCAAACGATGGCCTGGATTATGGATACGTACTCGATGACGATGGGCTATTCCGTCCCAGCTGTTGTCACGGGCAAGCCGCTCAACATTGGTGGCAGTGAAGGGCGTGAGGAAGCTACCGGGCGCGGGGTGATTATCATCATGGAGGAAGCACTCAAGCGTAAGGGATTGTATGACAAAGGTGCTGTCCGCATCGTTATCCAAGGGTTTGGAAATGTCGGTGCCCATGCGGCGCGTTATGCCGTCGAAAATGGCTTCAAGGTGGTAGGGATAAGCGATGTGAGTGGCGGTGTCTACGCTGCTGAGGGCCTGGACATACCAGCCCTCTACACATTCACCCGGGACGGTAATCTGCTGTCAAGCTATGATCATCCAGGTGTCGAACACCTCAGCAACCCCGAGCTACTAGAGGTTGATTGCGATGTGCTGATCCCAGCCGCGTTGGAAGGGCAAATCACTGAGCGCAATGCTGGAAACGTCAAGGCCAGTGTGATCGTTGAAGGTGCCAATGGCCCAACCACCCCTATCGCGGACGAGATCTTGCGCTCGCGTGATGTGTTGGTTATTCCCGATGTACTGGCGAATGCCGGCGGCGTCACCGTCTCGTATTTTGAGTGGGTCCAGGACCTGCAGAATTTCTTCTGGGATGAAGTCGAGATCATGCGCCAGCTAAAGCGCATTCTGCTGAAGGCTTATGACCGGGTAGCAGAGTATTGTGAGACGCGCAAACTTGATATGCGGACTGCCGCGCAGGTCTATGCCATTGAGCGGGTGGCCCGCGCAACTCTGACGCGAGGAATCTACCCCTAGTTGATCCCTACCCGATTCCGTCGGAGCGTATGCTTGCTATCCCGTGTTGTGCCAATGTCAGCGGCAATGCGGGATAGCGCTTAGATGACTTGCTCTTCGTAATACCGAATGAAGCGCTCGATCTCGTGGGGTTCAAACAAGCGGCCCGGCGTTGTTACGCTATAACCTTCTGACCATAAGCCAAACTGGCCATTTTGGTTGCCCAAGGCCACATTGAAATGCTGTTGTGTTTCCTCCTTCAGCGTGTAGACAATCTCACCGGGAATCGACTTGATCGGTACTTCTATCTGTAAGTTGATCCAGCGCGCACCAATATCCAGGTCAATGATATCCCAGTCATTGGCATCCGCAGTACGGGATAACCAACGTTGCAAAGCCTCCTGATGGTCGTGGCTGGCGGCAACTTCGGGATCGCTAAATAGCCATAGGAATGCGTATCCCATATACGTGCCTGGCTCGCGCTCGGCCTTGTCAGCCGTGGTGTCGCGTTGAATGTGCTTTTCCATGTCTTCCGGCGGTCGCAGGTCCGTTGGGCGGCTTGGGGTGGTCGCCGCTGCTGGTGGCTCAGCCTGGCTAGAGGCGGCTGATTCCGCGGCGGTTGTATCGGCAGGCAGCTGATCGGCAGAAGGGGTGGGGGCTTGTTCCTCCTCGGTCTGCGGAAACAAATCGAGGGCCTCGGCCAACCGGCTTGCCTGGCGCCGGATGACGCGCAAGGGGGTGTCCGCGCTGAAGATCATTGTCAGCGTGAGATCGTCCACTGTACGGGTGCTAAAAAGTAGGATGTGGCCGATCTCGGGTAAATCGCGATAGAGCGCGCGCGTGTTGGGATTACCTTCGCGATCCCAGGCTTGTTCAAGCTCCGCTAAGATCTGCTGCCAGATTTGTTCAGGTAGATCCCCAGAACGTGCAACGGCCTCATGCTGGCGCGTCAGAAGCGTGGCAATCGCTGAGCTTTCCAGAGAATACTGTGTCAACTGAAGCGCAGGTGACGCGATGACGTCGATCTCATCGAGCAACTCATCCACCGCTGCGATATCGGGGCCAGTATCTTCTGGATCCACCTGCGGCTCACCCTCCAATGGTGCCGCAGGCTCTTCATCGGCGTACTCCTGGTCGTCGCCTTGTTCATCTATGAGCACTACGCCCATGGACTGGGTAATCTCTTCAATTGTTCTGGGGACCAGTTCTTCGTCTTCCGGGAGAACATCAGATGAGTAGGCCTCAACATCGTCAGATTCCGCATGCCCCGGCGCTTCCTGGCGCTGCCCGGTTGCTTCCTGGAGTGCCGCGTGTAGCCGTGGATCATCCAGGCTCTCAGCTTCGGCCAGTGCATCCAGTAAGGCGGCGTTCAGCTCCTGAGAGCGGCGCCGAAGTGGCGGCGCTAGCTGCTCTGTATCCTCATCCTCAGGCAACAGATCAACTTCCGGCAGGGTATGGGGCAAGGGTTGGGTAACCGACGAATGCGGTGGTATACCGCCTGCTGTAGCGTGATCAGCATCGCTATCTTCCAGCACAAGCCGCAGGGGCGGGATTTCACCAATTAAGGCCTCAACCGCCATCAACTGCTCCTCGCCAAGGCGTGGTTCCCAGGATGGAAGTGGGCGTATAGTTGGCGGCTCGTCCGTTTCCCCAGGATCCTCAGCAACCGTCAAGAGACGGTCGATAACTGATTCAATCATGCTAACGCGTAGTGCCCGGATGGCGGCCGAGTCCTCGGATGAGTGGGGCGGTTCTGGAATCGCTGGCTGTGACAATGACTGGGGTGAATTCGATGCGTCTGAGGGCAACGGTTGGGGACTCTCTCCGCTGCTGATGCCTGTGTCGTGTTCCATTTCCTCTTCGAGATCGATTGCATCGAAGTTGGCGAAAATGTCGCCAATTGTGGTCTCTTCATCAACGGGTGGTTCTTCAGCTTCTAGCTCGTGATGAACCTCCTTCCCTTCAGCTGGCAAGAGGGAGGCCTGGGGAACAAAGAGGTCTGTGCCTTGCTGTTGAGTCAACACCCGTGTGATGATCGGAATGATATCCCGCGCAAGATATGGCTTGTGTATATAGGCCTGGGCACCGTAAGCATTCACCGCTTCGGGATCTTTTTCGGTATGGCCGGATAGGATTATCGGCAAATCAGGTTGGCGGTCATGAATGGCGTCGATGACCTGCTCAACGCGCTTGACATGGACGTCAACAATAGCGATGTCGAAGCTTTGTTCATCCAGTGCATTGATGGTGAGGGCGGGGCTGCCGACGGTCCGCACCAGAAAATCCTGTGTTTCAAGCCCGTCTCGAAGACGGAGCATAAAGGTGATACTGGGGTCGACAAGTAAAACGTGGGTCGGCATAGTTGTCCCTGCCCATAGCTGATGATTTTCCAGACACGTTGCTCACTATTTTAGAAGCTGGGCGGCGAAACTGCCAGTTTGCCGAGGCGCGGTTGAAAGATTGGCTATGGCTGTGGTGGATGCCAAATGAAAACCCGGTAGGGCTTCTGCCCTACCGGGGGAATGGCAACATTTATAAAATGCTGCGGCGACGTTCTTAGCCCTCGCGGGCGGCCAGCTTGGCGGCCATATCGATGCTGTAAGCACCGTAGTGGTCGCCACCGAACAGACCGTCAGTCTCGAACGGGCCAGT
>JAADYW010000214.1 GCA_010092845.1 Chloroflexota bacterium | reverse complement strand
GTGTTATCGTCATCTTGATTGTCGGGTGGATTGGCAGGGGATACAGCTCGCAGCGCAGCATCATCCCAGAAGACATCGTGCCAACGCATCGCCTTATCAGCAGTATAGTAGGTGAACACCGTCATCTGCGAGCCAGTGGCCGTCGCTTGCACGGTGATGTAGTCAAAAACGCCCCAGGTGAATGGCGCCCGCCACTCGCTCCAGCGGATGTTACCGCTATGGGGGTTAGTCCCGCCAGTGGGATCAATGCCGATGCGCACCCGGCCACCGGAATCGGTATGTGAGAACGTGCTATCCTCACTGCGGCAAGCGCGCTCTTCGTCATCGCAAGTCCAGATCATCGCAAAGAGCGAGAACTCATACGTTGGGCCGGGCTGGACCGTAGCTGTATAGTACCCTCCACCAGTAAACAGGCCCCACTCTTTGCGAAAACGCCAGGAATAGGGCGGTGAATGGGTAAGTGTCCCCAGACCCTCCTTATCGGAGTTATCGGCATTACCCCAGACAGACCAATGTGTTGGCGCAATCCCGTTGGCTACCGGCGAATAACCATGATCAAAATAGGGATTGAGCAGCAGGTTCTCGCCCTCTTGTGCATTGGCAACTGATGCCGGGGACAGTAGAGGCAGTCCGCTACTCAGAAGCCATAGCCCGAGAAGACAGAGTGTTAATACCCATTGGCGTGATTGGTTTCGCATCCCAGTTCCACCTGACAAACCTGAAGATGATTCGACGATCGAACGATAAAAACAGAGCGAGCGTGATCTCTAATATTATAGACCACGCTCGCTACGAATTGGTTTCAATTGTCTACGGATTTAGCGATTGCTCAATCCAAGAAGGCCGGTGCTGATCTGGGGAGTCTTGCTCTTCTCGTCCTCACGCCCAAAGCGAATCACCTCGTCGTTTTCGGTGATTGCTTCAACCGCCAGGCCCAAACTTTGTAGTTCCTTGACCAAGACACGGAAACTCGCGGGGATGCCGGGTTCCTCAATTGGCTCGTCTTTGACAATGGCCTCATAAGTCTTGACGCGGCCTGTCACGTCATCGGACTTGACAGTAAGCATTTCCTGGAGGGTGTAAGCAGCACCATAGGCTTCCAGCGCCCAGACCTCCATCTCACCGAAGCGTTGGCCACCGAACTGGGCCTTACCGCCCAGTGGCTGCTGCGTCACGAGACTATAGGGGCCTGTTGAGCGGGCATGCACCTTGTCCTCAACCAGGTGGGCCAGTTTCAGCATGTGGATAATGCCAACCGTTACTGCCTGGTCGAATGGCTCGCCCGTCTTGCCGTCATAGAGTTTCATCTTGCCATAAACTGGCACCGGGTTCCACGTCTGCAACGCGATGCGGTCCGCCAAGTCGCGGAGCTCTGTCTGATCCACCAAATCACGCGGCAACTCCTCATCGGTTTGGGCTTCGATCCACAGCCGCAAGCAGGCAATCAGCGCGTAGTGATCGCGCTCACTACGCTCCTGGGCAGTCAGATCGGCGACATCAAATGCCAGGATCTTGTCAGCCTCGTAGCCCTTATCGATCAGCCACTCGCGAAGGACGGTGCGGCGAGCATAAACTTGATCCAGGAGGAGACGTTCCTGATCGTAGCGATCCCCAAGCCAGGCATCGATATACAGGTGCCGCGCCTCGTCATCATCGATAAGCGTCTCTGTGTCCATCTCCGCCTGCTCTAGCCAGTCCCAGGCAAGCTCAGTGACCTTTTCCCAGGCATGGTCGATCATCCAGGCGCGTCCCAGCTCGGCCTCGATCTCAATCTCCTTGGCGCCATCGAAAACGGGCGTAACGGCACGGAAGCCGAGCCGATCCGCGGACCAACCAAGGTGCGTTTCGAGAACCTGGCCAACATTCATGCGGCCTGGTACACCCGTCGGATTGAGGATAATATCGATCGAGCGACCGTCTTCCAGGAAGGGCATATCCTCGATTGGTACGATCATTGAGATCACACCCTTATTACCATGGCGACCAGCCATCTTGTCACCCTGCGTCAGCTTGCGCTTCTGGGCAACCGTGACACGCACCATACGCTCCACACCTGCCGGGAGATCGCGATGTTCTTCGCGGTCAAACACCTTCACATCAATGACCTTGCCCCGCTCACCATGCGGTAAGCGCAGCGACGTATCCTTAACCTCGCGGGCTTTCTCACCGAAGATGGCACGCAACAGCTTCTCCTCGGGGCTGAGTTCGCGTTCACCCTTGGGTGTAATCTTGCCGACAAGAATGTCGTTCGGCTTGACCTCGGCACCAATACGAATGATGCCGTATTCGTCGAGGTCTTTGACAGCATCACCAACGTTCGGGATGTCGTAGGTGATTTCTTCGGGGCCAAGTTTGGTATCACGGGCCTCGCCTTCGTGCTTCTCAATATGAATCGAGGTGAAGCGGTCTTCGCGCACCATCGCCTCGCTGATGACCAGCGCGTCCTCGTAGTTCCCGCCTTCCCAGGACATAAAGGCGCATAGCACATTGTGGCCCAACGCCAGATGTCCATGTTGGGTGCTGCTGCTGTCGGCAATCACATCCCCGCGACGGACCTGTTGTCCTTTGACCACAACCGGCCGCTGGTCAATGCACGTGCTCTGGTTCGAGCGGTTATACTTGCGGAGACGATAGACTCTTTCCTTCGACTCACTCCGGATCGTGATCTGGTCCCCAATGACACTGACGACTTCTCCATCTTCCTCGGCAATGACAATCTGCCCAGAGTCATAGGCCGCATAACCTTCCATCCCTGTACTAACAATGGGGATATCAGGTTGCAGCAGTGGCACCGCCTGGCGCTGCATGTTAGAGCCCATCAGCGCACGGTTCGCATCGTCGTGCTCCAGGAAAGGGATCAACGAGGCTGAGATACCAACGATCTGGCGCGGCGCCACATCCATATAATCGATGCGGCGGACGTTCTCCATCAGGAAGCGTTGTTGATAGCGAGCGGAGACACGCTTGTCCAGGAATTGGCCCTGCTGATCGACGAGCGCATTAGCCTGGCTAATCCGATAATGATCCTCGTCATCTGCGGAAAGATAATACACCTCATTCGTGACATAGGGACGAACTGGTACCATCTCAAGCCCGGCGGACTTCAGCGCCTTCAGGACATCCTCAGTGATGATCGCGTCCTCGTCCACCAGGACCTCGCCGTCACTGTTCTCAATATCCCCACCGAGAAACCGACCTATAAGGTCAGGAGCATCAATAGGTAACTCGTTGTTGACCTTGCGATAGGGTGTCTCGACAAACCCATAGCGGTTCACGCGCCCATAGCTCGCCAAACGCCCAATCAACCCAATGTTTGGCCCTTCAGGGGTCTCGATCGGGCAGATACGGCCGTAGTGGCTGTGGTGAACGTCGCGCACGTCAAAGCCAGCACGTTCACGGCGCAGACCACCTGGCCCCAGCGCCGAGAGAGTGCGCTTATGCGTCAGTTCGGCCAGAGGATTCGTTTGTTCCATAAACTGGGAGAGTTGGCTGCTGCCAAAGAACTCTCGTACTGCCGCCACAATGGGACGGATATTGATCAACGCTGTCGGCGTCAGGTTCTCACTTTCGCGGATCGACATACGCTCTTTGACGACGCGTTCCATGCGGCGCAGGCCGATGCGGAGTTTGTTCTGGATGAGTTCGCCGACAGTTTTCACCCGGCGATTACCCAGGTGGTCAATATCATCGGGCATTTCGACACCATTATTGATGTGGATCATCCGCTCCACCAGTTTCACCAGATCGTACTTGGTGATGGTCCGGTGGGTGCGGGGGATAACATCATCAATCCGCAGGCGCTGATTGAGTTTATAGCGCCCTACACGCTCCAGATCATAGCGCCGCTGGTCAAAAAGCTGGCTTACCAGATACTCGCGCGCATTATCCAGCGTCGGCGGATCACCAGGACGCATACGCTTATAGAATTCCAGTAGCGCGGCCTCGGCAATCGTCCATTTGCCGTCTTTCAAGTCCCAATTCGGCTCTTGTTCGAGAGTCTTAGTGATATAGGAATGCTCGGTGTTGGTATCAATCTCCGCATAGAGGGAAAGGATCTCTTCATCCGTTCCTTCGCGCACGACCGGCACACTATCACCATAATCGATGCCATCTTCAACCGCGGCCAACGCGCGTAGCAGGATCGTGACCGGAACCGTGCGCTTTCGATTGAACTTCAGCGTAATATAGTCGCTCTTGCGTGTCTCGAACTCCATCCACGCGCCGCGATCCGGGATCATCTTGGCCGCTGCGAGTCGGCGGCCCGTTGTGCGATCTTCATTGATAGAAAAATAGACACCTGGGGAGCGAATGAGCTGGCTGACGACTACCCGCTCAGTACCATTGATAATGAAAGTCCCATTCTCGGTCATCAAGGGGAAATTGCCGAGAAAGATATCTGAGATTACGACTTGATCGCCAGCTTCGTGATTGACCAATGCCACACGCACATACAAGGGGGCAGCATAGTCGATATCGCGCTCAAGGCATGTTTCCTCATCATATTTGGGGTCTTCCAACCAGTACTTGAGGTCAAAGGCCTTGCTTTCGTCGCTCTTGCCAGGAAAGTAAAGCTTGAGATTTCCATTGAAGCTCTCGATGGGGCTGATCTCATCGAACAGCTCTGCCAGACCGTCGTGCAGGAACCAGTTGAAGGCATCGAGCTGAATCTCAATCAGCGATGGCAGGTTCTGCACGTCCCGGGTCCGCGCATAGCTTTTCACTTCAGTCAGACGCTGCATACTCTCTCCTCGCGAGGCATACTAAAACGGATGGGCGTGGGTTTAGGCTCGGCTCAGTTGTTTATGTGAAAATTGCTATCTCTGAAGATTGACTTCAACAAAAGAGGTTATGTGAATTTAGCACTATACATCCAACTGACACAAATGTCAATGTTTTTAAATAGACTTTTTAATAGTAAGGACCGCGGAGCGCATTTCGAATCGCGTGATCGTGCTATACTGTTAAGTATTCGCCAAGCTAGACGATGGGTAGCCAATTTTAACCTTGGGAATCGTACTGCTGGCATCGAACAAAACCCATTGCAAATACGGAGACCTAGTCCCATATGCCGACACTAATCCGTAGTGAACGCCAGACACTACGTGCTATTCAGGAACATATGCTTCTGCGAAAACGCCGCGCTGGCGCCGCCTACACCCAGATCAGCACAGTGGGTGTTGTATTCCACTCTGACAATTCCGACCCTGCCATGAACCTTGTTACCCCCCACCAGGGCGTCGCGTGGACACGAGCCGATGATCTGCGACAGGGGTTCAGTCTGCTTGAAGGCCGTGACCGTATCCCCAGATTGCAATTTCTGCGCGGGCTTTTCCCGGAGGCATTTGGCCGGCAGCTTGCCTTACACGGCCTCCATCTGGAGTCACGGGTTCCTATCTGGGTGTATGTTCCCATTCAAGGGCCCTTCCCGGATGGCGAAAGACCTTTTGGGCGCATCCTGGCTCAAGAGCATGCTGTTCAGGGATTCCACATTGATGAGGTCAACACCTTTCAAGCCCAGGCAACCTGGCAGCGCGTGTTTCGTTCAGCCACATTCGATGTTGAAATCACCGATGTACCCACCGAAGAGGTCGATGATCTGCAAAATGAGCGCAGACATGGCGACAGTATCTTCTTGCTGGGCTACTATCACAAGACCCCAATCGCGGCCCTGCAAATATCGATCAACGGCATCGCGGCTGAGATCATTGAGCCGGCGGTCATCCACGCCTGGACCGGTATGGGGTTCGAAGAAGCCCTGTTTGCCTTCGCCATTAAGATGCTTCTCCACCGCAACTACCAAACGATCTATACTGTCGGCAATTTTCTGTACGACCAGAACCTCTACTGGCGGCTGGGTTTCATACAGGTGACTGAAGCCCTGACCTACGTTCGCTAGATTATGGGAGAGGGATTGTATCCTGATGAACGAAACGATATGGCAACGTCTTCTCTTCGCCGCGCGGGACACCGAGGCGATGACCCAGGCCCTGAAATCTGCCCTCGAAGCCGAGGGCTACATAGCCTACAATCCGTTTCCAGGTGGTAGCGGTTCACCTATTGGCAAGCTGGAACGCCAACGCATGTTTGTCGCACCCCCGGCCGACGGCTGGCGACGCGTATTGGTCTCCCCGGAGGATCTGCTCAAACCCGCGTTCCTGGCATCACTACAATTACCGGGGCCGCTATTGGATATACAGCTTGGCCCTGAGGAGCATCGCATCACCGTCTACAGCCCGGACGGCGACTCCTCAACGGATCTAGCAGCGCTTGAACCGTTCCTGCGGTCAGACACGTCACATGAGGCACTGGAAGTAGCTGCTTCGGCTATCCTGGCTAAAGGGACCAAACCCAATGCCAGCGCCTCGAGCCTGCCTGCTGAGATTGAGCAAATGGCCGCCGAAAAGGGTGTCAATGTGGGTCAGGTTGACAAGCTGATGGGGCGTATGTCGCGCCGTTTGTTCCGGAAAATGTCCAAGGAAAGCGATGGCGAAGCCGATGCGATGAAGGATCAAGCCCGGTCGATCATGATGTCGCAGGGCAATATCAACTGGAATAGCCCAGTGGCACAGCGCCTCCAACTGATCATGCAGCATCTGAGTGTACCCGAAAATTGGCATTTACCTGATTGGAAAGCGATCGTAGGCGCCTATCCCCTGGCTCTGCAACAGCAGCGTGGCGGGGACCTGCTGCTGCCGGGTGATCGCGAAACGCTGCAGCGTGTACCCGACGCGGCCGAGTTTATGCCGATATACTACGCCCGCCGCATAACCGAATAGCATCTAATCATCGCCGCCAGCTTGAAACAGTGACAACCATTCGTCGACTTCAGCCTGGGAGAGGCGGGGATTGGCTTTTTGGGATGGTTCGTCGTTTACAGCGGAGCGCGGTGCGGCAAGCAAGCTGGTCAAGTCTTGGGCAAACTGGTGCGAAGTGATGACGCGCACACCCTTTTGCGCTGCCAACGCTGTCACTGCCACATCAGAGCAGACCAGGACCCAACCTCGCGGGTTTTTCAACCGGGCAATCATGTTTCTGAGCACCTGGTCAGCACTAGAGCGCGGCGACGCAAAGCGTACTCTCACGCTATGGGTTGAGAGCGTTTTCTCCTCACCGGCGGGTAGGCCATTGTCAAAAACAACCGTCACTTTTTTGCCCACGCGGCCAGCAAAACTCCGGAGTTTGAGGACTAGCTTGACCTCATCGTCAGGATCAGCCAAATCGATATCCGGCAGTTGCCCAATAAGATTGTGGCCATCAATAAGATATGGCATAAACCACCCGCCTCTGGGTCCGTTTTTCCGCAGAGTATACTGGAAAACTTCACTTTTTATCTACTAGATTCTCATTAAAACAGATTATACTCACCGTGAAACAAAGCTAAGTAAGGACAATAATGCAACGCTGGATATGGGTTGTCGGCTTCGCCGCGCTTGTGATTGTGGGGAGCGGCCTGGTATGGTCTGCGTTACAAAGCCCCGCTGCACAAACCTACGAAGCCAGTCTAGTCAACAGCATTGACTTTGAATTACCCGAAATTGGCTTCAGCCGCGTCGATGGTCGCCGGCAATGGTCATTTCCTCAGGATTACGGCCCTCACGCCGACTATCAGCGCGAACAGTGGCAGCTCACCTTACAGAGTGATTGCCCGGTTCGGCTCGATATCATTTTCGATCGAATCACGGTGATTCCCGAGGAACTAGCGCCACAACGTCCATCGGAGTGGGCACTCCAGCGGGTAATCACCGCGGATCTCCGGCTAGAAGACCAAGAGGGGGACGTCGTGGCGGATACATCCCTGGCCAGCCGCGCTGCGATCGGGTTGGCCGGCGCTGATGAGACGCACGTGTGGGTCGAGAACTGGTCATTCGACTGGGAAGCGGGAACACTCTCAGTGGCCACCAACGACATCACCTTAGCCTTGACACTGGAGCTGGAAGAGCCAGATGGAGCAGGCATCGAGGGAGGATGGTACCAGTATGCGCGCCAGGGAACAGCCGACGGGACTCTGCAGAACCGCACGCGCGACTCCATCGATTGCCGCGTTACCCTTAGACACCGGTTCGGCACTTTCGAACGGCTACAGGTCACAGAACAATGACCATCCTACCTCGTGAGTTCTATATACAGTACACAACCCACGTCGCCCGCGAACTCCTGGGGATGACACTGGTGCGAAGTATCGATGGCCAGCGTGTGGCGGGGATGATCGTCGAGACGGAGGCGTATACTGGGCGAGACGATCTAGCCTCGCACGGCCACGGCGGCAAAACGCCACGCAATCTACCCATGTGGGGACCGCCCGGCCATGCCTATGTGTATCTGGTTTATGGCATGCACTGGCTGCTGAACATCGCCTGTGAGCCGGAAGATTATCCTGCAGCCGTGTTGATCCGCGCCCTGGAGCCGCTCGAAGGTCTGGATATCATGCAGGCGAACCGTGCCCCGCATCCCCAACTACAGTGGACCAAGGGTCCGGCGCGCCTGACCAAAGCCATGCAGGTGGATGGGTCACATAATCGGATAGACATGACCAACATGACGGGTGGGTTGTGGGTTGAAGCCGGGCAGCGTATTATGGACAATGAAATCCATACCGGGCCACGCATTGGCATGGGCCGCCGTGTCCATGAACCGTGGTTTAGTATGCCGTGGCGCTGGTGGATTGCTGGTAATCGCCATGTCTCAAGGTAGTAACCTAGGGAGCTATACCCCATGGGAAGCCGCATCCGGGTAAGCTGTGCTTCGCTATGCCGTTTTGAAGTCGGCGGAAAATACCTGCTTCTTCTCAACCGAAATCGTCGCCAGAAGGGACTCTATGAGCTTTCGCCATTGGGAGGTGCCATTCAGTTCTACGACGAAACGTTGCCGGAACGTTTCGCCATGGCGCTAGAAAAAAACAGCGCGATGGAACTACGCTTCTTCACCGAAGTCGACAACCTGGGCGGCTTCCGCGAGTGGTTTTATCGTCGGATTGACCGCGAGTGCGATCCATTTCGCGAGATCCGCGAAGAGCTCGTCGAAGAAGAAGCCATTCTAAGCGACCTACAACGCGAAGACTTGTCGATTGCCTTCAGGTACATTTATGAGGACCGCAAACCCACCCAGCGACAAGGGGTCACCGACAGCCTGACGCAATACTACCTGGAAGTATTCTCAGTGAGCGTAGTATCACCCCACATCGCGACAGCCCTCCAGCAGATTGATGACAGCAGCGGCGCCGCCCTTCTGGACGAAGCAACAGCGCGCGATGCCCATCACCTCGAAATGCATGTCGATGGGGAACTGCACACGGTACAATTGAACACAGTCCCCCTCTTCGCCGATCCTCAATAGAAAAACCCGGCCAGAGGACCGGGCTTCCTTACAGCTATAAAATACACCCGGTGACGGGTCTGCCCCTAGCGATATTCACCGCTCGCCCAGACGTGGACCATCGGCTTCTCATAGCCGCCTTCCTGGCTCCAATCGAACACCCAATGGGAGTCAGTGATGGTCAGGTTAACGCACCCATGGCTGTGGCGATAGCCAAAGCCATCATGCCAGTAGGTACCGTGCAGGCTGATGTCGTTGTCAAAATACAGTGTCCAGGGCACATTTTCCAGACTATAGAAATCCTCTTGCCCCTCGGCCCCACTCATGGGTGCATTGGCTATCCGGGCCCAGGTTTCAAACGTCCCTTCGTTAGTTTCCCATTCCGGCAAGCCTGTTGAGACCAGGGTAGCAAATACCGGGGTGTCGTTTTCATAGGCGACGAGTACCTGCTCGTAGAGATCAATTGCGAACCAACGGCCCTTAACGCCCTCGGGACGATCAATATACAGCGCCTTGCCGACAAACACCTGCTTGACCCAGGTCTCGGGACCAACCAGGTACCAGCGCCAGCCGTCAACTTCAACCTCCGCATAGATATTCAAACGGGCGTACTTCGGAATACGCGGGGTATCCTCTTTCTCGGGTCCGCCGGGATAGCTGCTGGGCGTAACTGGCCATACCACCCAGGCCATCGTATAGGGCGAGTCAGGATCAACAAATACGCCAGAGAACGTACTGGGCTGGACTGGAGTAGTATCCGCTGCCGACACCCATTGCCCCGGGTTGATCTCGACCCAGCCATCAACCGAGTTCGAGATGCTCACAAAGTTGAAGCCGGCGTCAATCTGGCCGATCGGGGCGCCGCCTGGGGCATCATATATGGTTGTCCCGGCCTGGTTCGTCAGGCGATGAAAGTTGAAGCGGTTCAACTCATCCTCATTGGGTGGCAGTTGACGAACATCGGGCTCAGGATAGAGCAGCATCTCGTCCAGCAAACGCTGGTACTCAACCAACGGCAGGCCGGCACGGCAGCCGTTACCATTCGGCTCACTCAAACAGCTATTCGCGCTAGCCGGGGTTTCGCTCTGTAGGAAAGGGATCACCAAACTGGCAATCAAGATGATAGCAATCGTCAAGAGATGGTAGCGTCGGGGCATCGGCGTTTTCTCCACTTCGTAAGAATTTCTCGAATACGTTCGGTGACAATCTATAGACACTATAGCACACACAATCCATACCTATTTACACGCTCGCTCGCCGGTCAACCTATGATGCCGGTACGGTTAGCGCATCGATCACCTCCGCGGCGAGATGATATTTGGCGAAGGGTGGCATCAAGTAAATTCCCTGGGCCAGGTCCTTCAAGTCATTAACCAGTTGCTGAGCAACCCGTACCCCCTCCTCGGCGGGATCATCAGCGGCGTTGATCCGGTCGCGCACCTTTTCGGGAATATCAATACCGGGCACTTCATTTTGCAGGAAAGCAACATGACGGGGCGTATACAGGGGGAGCACACCAACCAATACCGGGATCTCCAATGCGTGCCCATTCACGGTCTCGTAGCGCTTAAGAAACCGTTCCACTACATAGGGATCGTAAATCGGCTGGGAAAGCGCAAAACCAGCGCCAGCGTTGATCTTCTTCTTCAGCAGACGGACCTCTTTGTCGATGTCGGGGTGGTTCAGGCTGAGCGCGGTGCCGACGAAAAAGCTGGTTGGCTGGTTAATCGAATTGCCGGCCTGATCAACGCCCAGATTGAGCTGCTGAGTGATGATTCGGATCAAACCTGAAGGTACAACATCATGGGTATCAAACGCCTCGGGATAGTCGCCAATCTGGGTGGGATCGCCCATGACGACGAAAACATTGCGTACCCCCATCGCATGCGCGGCCAACAGATCCCCCTGCACCCGCAGCAGATTGCGTCCGCGCGTCGGGAAATGCAACACGGTTTCCACCCCAACACGATCCTGAATGAGATACGCTACAGCCCAGGGGCTCATCCGCATCCGCGCCATCGGGCTATCGGATACGTTGATGGTGTCAACACCTGCACTGCGCAGCATCTCCGCGGCCGCAACCACCTTCTCTGGCGCGCTCCCGCGCGGTGGTGCCATTTCAACGGTTACGACAAATTTGCCGCTGGCCAGGCGGCGTTCCAGTTCTGACGGCGGTGCGTTGCTCTCGATAGGGTCCTCGCCGTCATCCCGGGGCTTCAGTGGTTGGACGATATGGTCGCGGCGCTCATCATCCAGGGCGGCTCGCATGGCGCGGATATGGTCGGGCGTGGTACCACAACACCCTCCGATGAGGCCGGCGCCCAGCCCTTCAAACGTCACCGCATAGTCGGCAAAATAATCTGATGTGGCCGCGTAGATCACACGCCCACTTACCATTTCAGGCCAACCGGCATTGGGCATTACTGAAAAACGCGCGTCAGGTTGCGTCTGACGCATAGTGTCCAGGATACGGCGTAGTTGTGCTGGCCCGCCACTGCAATTGGCGCCGATGACATCTGCGCCTGTGTTGGCCAGTTTTTCGGCTACGTACATCGGGGAGTCGCCGAGCAGGGTGCGATCATCCCGCGTAAAGGTCATGCTGGCGACAACAGGTACATCCGGATCGATATCCTTAACCACCTGGACCGCAATCGCAACCTCGCGGAGATCACTGAAGGTTTCCAGAATGATGACATCGACCCCGCTGTAGATCAGGGTATAGATCTGCCGCCGAAATGCGTTGTAGGCCTGTTTCTCCTTAACCCGGCCGAGCGGTGCCATGTAGACACCCAGGGGACCGACGGAGCCAGCCAGATAAATGTCATCGCGGAATGAGGCCTCGATGACACGACGCGCCAATTCGACCGCGGCTTCATTGATCTCAACCACCCGATCATCGTAGTTGAACTCTTTTAGCTTGTAGGGATTGGCACTGAACGTATTTGTCTCAATGAGCTGTGCGCCAGCCTCAATATACTGGCGGTGAACATTGGCCACCAACGCTGGATCCGAGATATTGAGGGCGTCGAAGCAACTTCCCAGACGCACGCCCATCTGGTGTAAGACGGTCCCCATCGCGCCATCGGCCAGGATCGGGCCCTGCGCCAGGCGCTCCAGGAAAGGTGTTTTCGGCATGGTTATCCTCGATCATCTGCGGTGTTGTTGTGCCTTGCCTCAAGGTAATCCGCCAATGCAAGCTTGAATGACAACGCCCGCTCCGGGGCCGATGCGATGCAACGGTGCATGGCGTCGCTGAGGGTTTCCTGCACAGCCTGGCGCATCGGCGCCTCCAGGGCATCAAGAAAGGGTTCGTCATCAAGGGGTTTATGCGATTCCACTATGGCAACCTCTGCTCTCAGGCATTCATCAGTTGATCAACACGGTTTACCCCGACGCTGAAGTAGCGGGCCTCCGGGTGGTGAACCACAATCGCGGCGGTGGATTGCTCTGGCACGAGCTGGTAAGCGGCTGTCAAAGACATCCCCAGCTTATCAACCGCTTCCGGGAGTAGACGGAAGACGATCTGGTGATCTTCCAGCTCGGGACATGCCGGATAACCCCAGCTATAGCGTTTGCCGCGTTCCACATCAATCCCCAGTTCGCGATTGATGAAGCGATTGATATAGGTGGCCGTGGCTTCGGCAGTCTGGACAGCCAGACCATGGAAATAGTACGCTTCGCTGTAGTGATCGGCGTTCTGCAGCGCGTCAAATGTTGTGGTGGCCGGTTCGCCCACGGTGACAATCTGGAGTGGGCATATATCCACTTTACCACTTGCGACCCCAGCGAAATAGTCGCTTATGCATAGAAAATCGCCATCTGGCTGGCGGGGGAAGGCAAAACGGGCGATTTCAATGGTTTCACCTTTTTGCATCCACTGCTCTGGGTCGTAGATGATCAGGTCATCGCCCTGGGACTGCGCCGGGAAATAACCATAAACGGCCTGGGGCTTAAGCGTCTGCTTGCGAATGACCTCCGCCTGCATCCAGGCCAGCCGCTCCTCAAATTCTGCCTGGAGTTTCTCCCATTCAGGACCGCGTGTATTCTTGGCGCCCCAGCTCAGGCGGAAAAGCTCCGGCCTATGGATGTGAGGGAAAACATTCTCCAGTGGGATCTCAAGCACGGCCCGCGTTCCCCAGAAAGGAGGTTGGGGGATATCGGGAGCAGGCCCCACCGAAGACTCTCGGCGAGCAGCCACAGCGCGCACAGGCCGCTGCTTGCCGATTTCCTGGTAGGCTTCTGTCACAATGTGATCCAACAGGGCTGCGCGCCGTTTGGGATTGTTCAACTGGTCCATGACCGAAAGCCCTTCGAATGCATCCTGGCAATAGTAGACGCCCGCTTCATAGGGTTGACCGCCATCTTCCAGGAAAAGGATACGCCGACCGAAACGGCGATTGATGGCGGCTCCGCCAATCAGGACCGGATATTTGAGGCCACGTCGGGCCAATTCGTTGACGATCAAGGGCATCTGTTTCGATGTGCTCACCAGGAGCGCACTCAGGCCGATAGCGTCAGCTTGATAGTCCTGGGCCGCCTGGATAATTGTGTTAGCCGGGACCTGCTTGCCCAGGTCATGAACAGTATAGCCGTTGTTGCTGAGAATCGTCTTAACGAGGTTTTTGCCAATATCATGCACATCGCCATACACTGTCGCCAGCACCACAGTGCCCTTGGTGGTCCCCGCCTTGCGTTCCAGGAAATTCTCCAGGTAAGCAACTGCCCGCTTCATTGCTTCGGCGCTTTGCAGTACGAAGGGGAGAATCAGCTCGCCCGCGCCGAATTTGTCCCCGACCTCCTTCATAGCCGGCAGCAGGACGTTATTCAAAACCCCGACTGCATCCTGATTCTCCAGGCAGCGATCAACCAGCGTTTCAAGGCCATCCTTCTTGCGGTGAACAATCTGCCAGTGCAAGGCCGCTTCGGCTGTCATCTCCGCGGTCGGATCGACCACAGCGTCACTGTCCAGCGCGATGTCATGTTCCTCAAAATAGCGAATGAAACGCGATAAAGCGTCTGGGTCGCTATTGAAAATCACATCATCAGCGAGCTTGCGTTGTTCCTCCGGGATTTCGGCATAGGGCTTCACATGCTTGGGATTGACGATCGCCATGTCCAGCCCAGCCTGGACGCAATGATACAGGAAGACACTGTTCAGCACCGCCCGCGCTGCCGGCGAGACACCAAAACTCACGTTGCTGACACCCAGCGAGGTCAAGACCCCGGGGATGTTCTCCTTGACACGGCGAATGCCGTCAATTGTCGCGCGGGCATCATCGCGCAATTCCTCCTGGCCGGTTGTTACCGGAAATGTCAGCACGTCGAAGATCAAGTCAGCCGGATTCAGGTCATATTCTTGGATACAGATGTCGGCGATGCGCTGAGCAATCGCGAGCTTGCGATCAGCGGTATGAGCCATGCCCTGCTCGTCGATGGTCAGCGCCACGACAGCGGCACCATGTTTGCGCGCGACCGGGAGCACGGCGTCAATGCGCTCGCGTCCGTTTTCCAGATTGATGCTATTGATGATCCCACGTCCGGGATAAACTGCCAACGCCGCCTCAACCACATCAGTCTCAGTAGTATCGATCATAAGTGGGGCCGCCACGCTCATTGAGAGCTTCTTGACCAAACTGCGCATCTGCTCTGCTTCGTCGGCGCGCTCCGTCAGGGCCACACACACGTCGAGGATATGGGCCCCGCCGTCCACCTGGTCCTGGGCAATATTGGCCAGGCCATCGTAGTCATCAGCCAGCAGCAACCGCTTCGCCGCCCGGCTGCCCTGGCTATTCACCCGCTCGCCGATCAATGTGGGCGCCGGATTCTGGACTAGAGCGACGTTGCGCATTCCCGAAGCTACTTCGGCCTGGGATTGGGGACTGCGCTCCAAAGGTTTGCGAAAAGGCTTGTCCTGACGGACGGTTGCGCTGAGTTTGGCCAGATGCTCGGGCGTCGTTCCACAGCATCCGCCGACCACATTCACCCCCCAGTCGACAAATTCAGCCATCATCGTTGCAAAGGGATCGGGCTGCATGGGATAGACTGCTTCACCATCCACATTGATCGGTAGGCCAGCATTAGGAAGGACGCTAATGGGCTTGGTGCTGTGTTCAACCAGATATTTAATCGGGGCACGCATGTGTTCTGGGCCGGTTGAGCAGTTGAGGCCAATCACATCGACTGGCAGCGCCTCCAGGATAGCTAAGGCTGCACCGATCTCTGTACCCAGCAACATCCGGCCCGAGACGTCCAACGTGACCTGCACCTGCAACGGGATCCGTTGCCCTGAGTCTTCGAAATACTGGTTGATGCCATAGATCGCTGCCCTGACTTCCAGGATATCCTGGCTGGTTTCGACCAGCAATACATCAACGCCACCCTCGACCAGTCCCTGCGCCTGCTCGTAGAAAAGTACCGCCAGCTCATCAAAGGTGACCGCGCTCAAATCTGGATCATCCGATGACGGCAGAAAGCCTGTCGGCCCGATGCTGCCAGCCACAAATCGCGGGATTCCGGTCTCGTCGCCATAGCGGTCAGCAGCCCGGCGCGCAATCTGGGCCGCGGCACGGTTGATCTCGAGGGTCCGCTCTCCCAAGCCATACTCGCCCAGTGTGTGACGATTGCCGCGGAAGGTGTTGGTCTCGATAACTTCTGAACCAACTTCCAGAAAACTCGCGTGGATAGCTTCAATCACGTCCGGACGGGTGATAACGAGATAATCATTGCATCCGTTATACTGCTCGCCGCCAAAATCGTCAGCGGATAGATCATAGCTCTGGATACTGGTCCCCATTGCGCCATCATAGATAAGCACGTGATCTTCGATTGCGTCCAGATAGCGACGGTTGGTAAAGGTGCGTTGGGCCATCTCTGTCTGCACTCCTGATACTGGTTGCCCTGGCGGATGTACGAAATGGGGTACAGAAAAACCCCTCACATCTGTTGAGAGGGGCGGGTTGGCTAACCTGTTTGCTATGGGCACGCCCTACCTCATCTCACAGAATCACATTCTGAAGGAATTGGCACCTTCTCATGACAGGGCTTAGCCATAAGGGTTGCCGCGGGTTCGTCGGGCCATTCCCTCCCCCGCTCTTGATGAGTTATCGAACTCCATATTCAGTTATCAGACAAAATCGTAGCGGAGTCGCCAATAAATGTCAAGCATATTGGCAAAAAGCGTGGTTACAAGGAGACATTGGTTCAGCCACCAATATGGCTATGTGGTTTTGGCCAGACGCCCGGTGGCTCCTGTCGATGCACTCAAGTCCAGCTTCGGCACCGTGAAATGGATGGTCGTCCCCTTATCCACTTCGCTTTCAATCCATACACGCCCACTGTGCGCCTGGATGATCTTGCGGACAATCGCCAGGCCAAGCCCCATACCACCAAACTTGCGGGTCGTGCCTTGATCAACCTGATAAAACTGCTTGAAAACCTTGTCGTATTCCTGAGGGGGGATACCAATCCCTTGATCGCGTATTGTCACCTGGAGCGTTGGCCCTTGGAAGTCATGGATCGTGATTTCTACCCGTCTCCCACCGCGGCTAAACTTGATCGCATTATCTAGCAAGGCCTCAAAGACCTCGCTCATGGCAACCTGGTCGACACGGACCAGGGGCAGATTAGCCGGAAAATTCGCCACAATTTCGATTCCAGCCGCCCGGGCGCGAGCTGTCATCGAACGGACAGCCAGTGCCGCCAGTTGATCAAGCCGCGTCGCCTTAAGATTTAGGTGATGGACATCGCCTGAGTGCATGGCCACCATGTGCTTGACCAGCTCTGCCATGCGGCCGGCTTTCTCGACGATCATGTGGATCGTGTTCTTCTGTTCAAGCTGCAGCGACCCGAAAGCGCCTTCTTCTAACAGGCTCAGATATCCCAGGACGTGGGTTAGCGGTGTACCTAGCTCATGCGACAGATTCTGGATCAGCTCGTCCTTCAGGCGATCGGCCTCCTCAATCTCACGATAGGCCGCTTCTAGTGCCTCAGCACGCTTCTCGACAGAGGAATAGAGCGCAGCACTCTTGAGCGCACTACTGATGACATTTGCGATGCCCTCAACCAATGAGAACGCGCTGTCGTCAAAACTGTTACTGGTAGTCGCCAAAGCCTGTACCAGGCCAGCCGGCTGATCTTGCATGCTCAACTGCACCATCAAGGCAGTAGATACACCAAGCTGATCGAAGTACCGCTCCTCCATCTTGCTGGTGACGGCTGCGCGGGAGACAGTCCGCGCTTCACCGCCAATTATCGTCTCCTTGAGCGTCAGGAAATCCGCAAGATTGATCAAGGGCGCGGCATGCTCTTCCCAGGATGCTACGCCGGTTTCACGTCGGAGATAGAGCGCACTCGTCGCAGAATCATACTGATAAACAGCACACCACAGTGCATTCGCAGCCTGCAATGTCCGGTGGCACAAGATGGTAAGATCATCCCAGGGATCGTCCGATGCATCATGCCAACCTGCTGCGGCCTTTTCAACTGCCGCGGCCTGGGCGGGCTTCATTGCATCCTGGCCATAAATCGATATCACACCCTCGATCTTATCGCCCCCCCGGAGCGGGACATTCAGCACATAACGCGCCCCACGCATCAGGAGTTCATAGTAGTCAGGCCACTCGGAGTTGATGCTGCCCAATGAGACACTGTTCGCCTGGGTAAGCGCCGCACGCTTGGGCGACCCGGCAACGAGCGCGAAGCGTGGCGCTGACACGCGATCCCAAGCAGCATCGACCACTGAAGCCACCATCGACATCTGACTCAGCCGCTGATCTACCGTCGCGACAACGACCCGCCCGACCCCCAATGCTTCGCGCAAACGTCGGGTGATCTGCTCAAGAATCGAGCGCAGATCGCGAGTAGAGGCGAGCGCAGCGCTGGCATCCAGAAGGGTACTCAACTCAGTCAATCGGTTATGGGTTTGCTCGAACAGCATCGCGTTTTCAATCGCTACCGCAGCAGAGGCCCCCAGGCTTTGCAATGTCGCCCGATCGCCATCTTCAAAAACCCCCCGCTCCCGATTGATAGCAGCCAAGACACCAATAACCTCATTGGAGGCTATGAGCGGTACCGCAACCATAGAGCGTGTTTCCAAGCCCGGATCATCGTCAAGTTCTTCATTGAAGCGGGCGTCTTCGGATACATCCGAAACCAGCACCGGCTCTGCATGTGCGGCAACCCAACCGATAATACCCTTACCCACCGGGATCACCCGCCCATGCATGGCCTGGGATCCATGGGTGGCAACAATAACCAGTGCTTCATCAGTATCCTGAAGACCAATACAGGTCACCACTGCGTTAAGCACCTCATGGGCCGATGTCAGGATCTCGCGGATGACGGCTTCAATATCAATACGGGCAGAGATCGCTCGCGAGGCTCGATTCACCGCTTCGAGGCGGCGTGTCTGCCGCTGGAGGGACTTCTCCTGTTCCTGAAGATTGGAGAGATCACTCAGGACGATTACCGCGCTGTTGCCCTGGCCAACGATGTCGCGGGTTACAACCCGGGTCATGAGGACAGGAATCAGGCTACCGTCCTGCTGCCGGATTTCAAGGCGAATCGAGGAGTCTGGAGACTTCTGAAACACAGTGTCAAAATGACGGCGACTTTCAGCATCAATAAGATCGACAAACGCAGAGCCTAACAAATCCTGGCTATTGCGACCCGTCATCATCAACAGACGCTGGCTGGCATAAGTGATCTTGCCTTCAGCATCCGTGATGACTAAGCCATCGCCAATTGTGTTCAATACAACCTGGTAGAAATTACGTTCGGCCTGGCGGCGCGCTTCGGCTTGCTCTAGCTCCTCCTGCAATGCAAGGTAGTCCAGCTCCAGTGTCGCCAGGCGCCGCAGAGCCTTGACAAGATGCTGGCCTTCCTCTGATGCCATACGGGTATTGGTGCCGTCAGCAATGACCAGCACACCCCGCAGATGATCGGACTGCCGCAGAGCTACCAGGGTAACACTATTCAACTGCAGAGTACTGAGCGTCAGCATGAGCGGCTCGCCGCCATCGATATTGGCGAGCTTTGTTACATCAAG
The DNA here is from genome assembly GCA_010092845.1 of Chloroflexota bacterium. Lineage (GTDB taxonomy): Bacteria > Chloroflexota > Anaerolineae > Aggregatilineales > J027 > J027. The sequence goes on along the minus strand of JAADYW010000214.1, from coordinate 10,387 downwards.
GCCGACCAACGAGGTGTTACGCAGAAAGACTTCTGCGATTGGATTGTCACCAAAACGTGCAGGAAATTGCCCGCCGGGATAGTGGAGCGCTATCGTCCGCCGGAAATTCTGCTCCATGTCGTCTGTGTCGCAAGCCACAGAAGCTGTTTTGAGGACGTTCTCTTGCTCTTCAAACGTCAGCAGCCAGGCAAAGCGACAATTCAGAACAGAGCATGCTGTTTGGGTGATCGTATCGAGCATTTCTTCCTGCCACCCACTATATCAATCATCAGAACGATCTAATTATAGCGAAGGACACTGGATAGTGCTTCAACCCAATTGTTCGAGGTAAGCAACAATTAACCATACCAGCAAAGTCACATTAACAACGGCCAGGAACTGACGCTGGATCAAACCCATGAGGTCCTCGGTCTCGCTGCCGCGCATGTCCCGCGTGTTATGACGATAAACAAACATCATGATCGGTACAGTAATCACTAGGATCGGTCCCAGCCACAACGGGAATACGCCCTGAAAGATGGCAATCAGCAAACACACGCCCGCCCCAACAACACTGCCCGTCTCGAGCCAATCCGTCACGCGTTTGCCCAGGATGCTGGCCGTGTTATGCAGCCCTGCCAGGCGATCAGCCTCATAATCCCGCACCTGGTTATAGAGCTGGCCATTCGCAGAGATCAGGAATGTCCCCAGCGCCAGTATCCACAAGCTCCCCAATTCATCGGCATATATGTAATAGGCGACCAGAAAAAGTAGGGTACTCAAGAACAGTGCATGGGATAGAATGTCAACCAGCGGCCGTGCCTTGAGACGAACGGGCTTCCACGAGTAAAGGTGGGCAAGAATCAACGTGATAACACCCAAAATGAATGGCACCCAGCCAGCCACCGCATAGGCGAATGCCGCGATCACCGCCACACCAATCGAGGCCAACCAGGCCGCGGAGCGCGATATTTCGTTCATCGCCACTGGATTGCGCTGGCCACGCTCACGGTCCTGAATATCATCATCAGCATCTTCAATATCATTAATCATAAACGCATAGGCGACCGCCCCAAGATTCGCGACCAAGATCACAAAAAGACGCCAATCCAAGGTCGCATCCCGAACACGATAGGCGACCAACCCACCCAACCATGTTAGAATGGTTGTAAACGGGACAAACTCACGCCAGCGTGTTAGTTTGATGATGGCACGTAGCGTATTTTCCAAATCGGTTCTGCTCCTTAGTTGTGGCTGTGCCAGGCACGTTTCTGGCGTGTGCCGCGCACGGACCCGATGTATTTCCCTGATAATTGATCACCAGAAGGACACTGGGTTATAGCCTAAACCAAACTTCTTGGTTGTCAATAATGGTTTCTCCTGGATACCTGGACCACTTTTGACCCCAGCCGTTGCGACTGATGACTTTTGGACTGCGGTTCTTGTTTCGTTTTGAACTTCTCTTGTGAGAAAATGCTCGTTAGGATACGGTAGCGATATCTGTGAGCGCAACTCAACTTAACAGAGCAAGGAGATATTCTGTGCCCTGGAAGAACCAGTATGAACCGAAAATCACCACAGCCGAAAAGGCTGTTCGCGCTATCAAGGACCATCATCGCGTTTTTCTGACGGGGAATTGCTCAGTCCCTCAAACGCTCCTCGATGCCCTGGGTCAGCGCGCCCCAGCGCTAGGAGCCGTGGAAGTCTGCCAGCTGCTGGCATTGGCTGGCGATGAATATGCCGCACCCCAAATGGCCCCACATTTGCGTATCAACTCCCTCTTTATCAGCGCCAATGTTCGTCCTGCGGTCAACGAAGGCCGAGCTGACTTCACACCGGTGTTCCTCGGCGAAGTCCCGCACCTGTTTTCACGCGGCATTCTTCCGATCGATGTAGCCCTCATCCAGGTCAGCCCCCCTGATGATCACGGGTATTGTTCATTTGGCATTGAAGTTGGTGTCACGAAAACCGCGGCAGATGCAGCCAAAATCATCATCGCAGAAGTGAACCCCAAGATGCCGCGCACGCTGGGCGATAGCTTCATCCACGTCTCAAAACTGGACTATGTTGTTGAAGTAGATTACGAGCTGCCTGAGATCCAGATGGGCGGCAATGATGAGGTCGCCGACCAGATTGCCCAGCATATTGCGGCCTTGATCCCTGACGGCGCCTGTCTGCAAACCGGCATCGGCGCCATCCCCGACTCAGTGCTCAAATACCTGAGTAATCACAAAGATTTGGGGCTGCATACCGAGCTGTTCTCAGATGGGGTGATCGACCTGGTCGAACAGGGCGTGATGACCTGTGCGCGCAAGACCTTCCACCCGGGCAAGATGATCGCCGGGTTCATGCTGGGCACACGCCGTCTCTATGATTTCGTCCACGACAACCCTATCGTCGAGCTTCATCCAACCGAGTACGTCAATGACCCGTTCAATATTGCACAGAATGACAACCAGGTCGCGATTAACTCGGCCATTGAGATTGACGTAACCGGACAGGTTTGTGCTGATAGTATCGGCACCCGCTTCTATTCCGGCGTTGGTGGGCAGGTGGACTTCGTCCGTGGCGCATCGCGTAGCAAGGGTGGTCTGCCGATTATTGCGCTGGCCAGCACTGCCAAAGGCGGTACAGTCAGCCGCATCGTCCCAACGCTGCGACCAGGCGCGGGTGTGGTCACCACGCGTAACGATGTCCACTACGTGGTCACCGAATACGGGGTGGCCAATCTGTACGGGAGATCAGTTCGTGAGCGGGCGAAAGCGCTAATCGATATTGCACATCCAGATTTCCGTGAAGAGCTTGCCGAAGAAGCTGAAAAACTCTATCACTTCCCCAAGCACTTCGTGCCCGCCACCAGTTGCCCGGAATAGTTTTCGCGCCTGACACCCTATAGGCTATCCTGCAGGCTATGCATCTTTCTTCATAGCCTGCGTCTTTTGCGATTCCCCTGGGGCCCGGCAGAACTGGACCAGACTACCGGGCACGAGCGATACGGCATAGGCTATAATCGCTGGGATGTTGTGAGCAAAGGCACCACAGTAGGAAGTTTGGGTTGAGCGAAGTCCTGCAGCTTTTCCTTGTTTTAGGTACGATGATCGCAATTGCCAAGTTTTTTGGCTATATCAGCGTCAAACTTGGGCAATCGGCCGTGCTGGGCGAACTCATTACCGGCATCATCCTTGGCCCATCAGTCATTGATCTGCTAGGTTTCTTTGAAGATGGCCAGGCCGTTGAGCACACCATCATCGAGTTTGCTGAGGTGGGGGTTCTATTCCTCATGTTCATGGCCGGTCTGGAGATCGACCTTCAGAATATGCTGCGGGTAGCCAAGACAGCCGTTCTGGCTGGGGCATTGGGTGTGTTGTCCCCATTAATAATGCTGGGCGGTGTCAGTTTCCTGTTTGGCTACAGTGCAGAGGTCTCGGTTTTCATTGGCCTCATCCTGGCGGCCACCAGTGTGAGCATCAGTGCACAGGTCATGCTCGAACTGGGGGTATTAGAAAGCCGCGAAGGGCTGGCTCTGCTTGGTGCAGCGGTGATTGATGATATCCTGGTCATTCTCCTGATCTCACTCTTCATCGCCATCAATCCGGGAGATGTCGTCCAGACGGCAGAAAGCCGACCAATCTGGGAAGTCTTGATTCGCGTAGCCGGCTTCCTGATGATTGGCACCGCCCTGGGATGGTGGCTTTTGCCACGCATCGCCAATCTTGTCGACCAATTGCCAATCTCCGAAGGCGCGCTTGTCGTCGCGGTCGTATCAGCGTTGCTGATGGGGTTTGCTGCCGACTATTTCGGGGGTGTAGCAGCGATTACCGGCTCATTCATCGCCGGCGCCAGCCTGGGACAGAGCCGCCAGAAAGTCGTCGAGAATATTGAGACCGGGCTACATAGTGTCAACTACGGGCTACTTGTCCCTGTATTCTTCGTGAGTATTGGTCTGCAAACTGACCTGACGCTCGTCGATGCCGAGTTGCTGCCATTGGCAGCTCTGCTGACCGTCGTTTCAATCGTCAGTAAAGTCAGTGGTGCAGGCCTAGGCAGCGCCCTGACTGGCTTCAATCGGCCCAGCGCCGTCCGCGTGGGTATCGGCATGATTAGCCGTGGCGAGGTCGGATTGATTGTGGCAAGCATTGGTATCACCTCAGGGATCATTGAGGATGGCGTTTTCGCTGTGATCGTTTTCGTGGTGGTATTGACGACACTGGTCACGCCCCCGCTGGTACGTTGGTCGTTCGCCCAGGAAGGGGTGTTCACGCCGGCAAATCAAGGAAGTGCAGACTGATGATGTATGTGATGATCTTGTATGTCGCTAACGACTCTCAACAAGCCAGAGACATGCTACAGGTGTGGCACCGCGCGGGAGTTAGCGGCGTAACGATGTTGGAGTCAATCGGCATGCAGCAGCTCGTTCGTAAAGGCGTTCTGCGTGATGATCTAGGGCCGACTCCATCGATCAAGTCCCTGTTCCGGACCCACGAAATCCATCACCGAACCATCTTTTCAGTGCTCAAAGAAGATGGCCTTGAAACGGTACTGAGTGCTTGTGAAGATTTCGTTGGCGACTGGACGAAACCCGATGTCGGCGTTCTCTTCGTCTGGCCAGTGCTCCATGCCTTTGGTCTGGAGAAGAATTTCGAGCAGCCGGATACCGATTAGTTCGCCAGACGCCAATCGAGCGCGGTCCAGCGCTGAGCCACCTTGTCATTCTTGACCGCGATCGCGATTGCCTTGCGTGTGCCAACCAGCACCACCATCGACTTGGCGCGGGTGATCGCTGTGTACAACAGATTGCGCTGCAACATCATGAAGTGTTGGGTCATCACCGGCAGGACCACGACAGGATACTCAGCGCCCTGGCTTTTATGGACGGAGATCGCATAAGCATGCGTGAGTTCATCGCATTCCAGCCAGGCATAATTGACGATGCGCCCGTCAATCTCCACATCCATGGTGTGCTCGTTCATATCCAGCGCTTTGACCCAGCCGATATCCCCATTGTAGACCTCTTTCTCGTAGTTGTTACGCATTTGCATCACCTTATCGCCAACGCGAAACAGCACCCCAGCCAGTCGCTTCTCGGCCAGTCGTCCAGGCGGGTTTAGCTGGCGTTGTAGCGCAATGTTCAGGGCATTTACACCAATCTGGCCATTGTACATCGGCGCCAGGACCTGTATATCGCGCATCGCATCGTAGCCAAATTTGCCGGGAACACGGCTGCAAACGATATCAACAACGAGATCAGCCGCACCCGCCGGATCCTCGGCGCCAAAGAAGAAGAAATCATCACTACGATTGGCTGTATCAGGCGACTGTCCAGCATTGATGCGGTGAGCATTCTGGATAATCATGCTGCCTCCTGCCTGGCGGAAGACGGTCTCGAGACGCATCACGGGGCAAATGGCGCTGTCGATAACATCACGCAATACATCTCCCGCCCCTACACTCGGTAACTGATCTACGTCCCCGACCAACAGCAGATGGGTGGCTGGCTCAATCGCCTTGAGGAGATTATAGAAGAGCACCAGATCAACCATTGAGGCCTCATCAACCACGACGATGTCGGTTTCTAGAGGGTTGTCCTGATTATAGGCAAAGCCTTCTTGCGGCGAGTAAGAGAGCATGCGGTGAATAGTCTGAGCGGGATGGCCGGTAGCCTCTGCCAGGCGTTTTGCAGCGCGCCCGGTGGGGCTGGCCAGGCGAAAACGATGCCTCGTGGCTTCCAGTATGCCGATAATCGTGCGCAGGGTGGTCGTTTTGCCCGTCCCAGGACCGCCGGTCAGGATACTGACCTTGCTGGTGAGGGTCTGTTTGACAGCGCGACGCTGCTGATCAGTTAGCCGCACCCCATCCACGGCTGTAACCCGCGTAAGAAGCTGCTCCCAATCATGCGTAGTCATCTGCGTGATTTTTGCCAGATAGCTCCCGGGGTGGTCTAACATATCGCGCAGGCGGTTGGCCGCACCTTTTTCGCTATGGTACATAGCCGAGTGATAGACCGCCTGAACAAGCTCACTGGTTGTCGGCGCGGGAACGTCCTCGATCATTACCTCGCCCTCATCCCGGAGTTGCAACAGCGCCGCATCAAGGTGAGCCAGCTCCAGATCCAGCAGTTCAGCGGCCTGTTCGAGCAATAGCTCAGTCGGCAAGAAGACATGACCATTGCCCGTGGCCTCATTCAACGCATAGACCAGCCCTGCCCGGATACGCGAAGGGGCATGCGTGGGCAAGCCCATCTCACGCGCGATTTTGTCCGCGGTCAGGAAACCGACACCGTGAATATCGCGGACCAGTCGATAGGGGTCCTGTTGCACCAATTCCAGCGCTTCGTCACCATATTGTTTGTAGATCTTGAGTGCGAGCGACATATTCAGACCATAGCTTTGCAGGAACAACATCACCTTCTTGATTTCCCGCTGCTCGGCCCAGGCTTTGGCGATGCTTGTCGCGCGCTTCTTGCCAATCCCGGGGACATCCTTCACCCGCTCAGGGGCACGGTCCAATACATCCAGGGTTTCCTCGCCGAAGAAATCAACGATCCGCTTGGCCATTTTGGGCCCGATTCCACGTACCAGCCCACTCCCCAGATAGCGGCGGATTCCCTCGGCAGTGGCTGGCCGCATCTGCACCACCGTCTCGGTTTTGAACTGGCGGCCATGCTGGGGATGATTCGTCCAGACGCCGGTGAGCTTGACCTGCTCGCCGGGCTGAAGTTCTGGCATGTTGCCCACGACAGTGATCAGTTTCCCGTAAGCTCCCAGCCGGGGCTGGTTGGGTGCAAGTCGCAAGACACAGTAGCCCGATTCCGGACTATAGTATGTGATTCGCTCGATGCTGCCTTCTAATGTATCCATATACTCTCTTCCAGGATCTCAGTCCCCAATAATAGCTTACGCGGTATTGATCGCGCTATTGCGGTACACTTGTGACGTAGTCAATCTGCGACAATGGGAAAGGAAGCTGCATGACACCAGGCCACGAGGCGCACCAGGACGGCTACATCAAGTGGATCCGTTCGCACGTCGGCCACGAACTCATTTACCTGGTCTATGCGACCGCCTTTGTATTCGACGAACAGGGCCATCTCCTGGTCCAGGAACGCTATGATTTTGACTGGTTGAGCGTGCCCGGTGGCGCCCTGGAGATGGATGAGTCCTTGCGGGAGTGCGCAGTGCGCGAAACCTACGAAGAAACCGGAGTCACGTGCGAGGTTGAGCGGCTGATCGGCGTCTACAGCCATCCACAATATAACTTGCTTTATCCCAATGGTGATCTTGTGCAGCCCTGGACGGCCGCATTCGTCTGCCGGGCCACCAACGATACGATCGCAACCGATGGCCGCGAGACATTGCGTGCCGCCTTCCAGCCGCCGGCTGCTATCCGCCATCGTCTGCCATTGCAATATCAGGACATGCTGCACGACGCTCAAAACTCCGAGAGCAATGCCGCGTTCGAAGCCGTGCATTACGAAGCCGAGTGCCGGCCCTACTACCCTATACTACGTGCTAGGGTCGGGCATGCGCGGGTGATATTGCCCGGCGGAACGGCTGCGATCTTCAACAACGCTGGTGAATTGCTGGCGGTCCACGACAAAAAGCGCGATCTATGGGATCTGCCGGCGGGCCTGGCAGACCTGGGTGAAACCACGACCGGCACTGTTGTACGTGAGGTCCGGGAAGAAACCGGCTTGATTGTCGAACCGGTGCGCACCCTGGGGATATACAGCGCGCCACATCTTACCCACAGCGAACTCTGCAATGGCGACCAGGCGCATTGGGTCGATCTATTGCTGGAATGCCAGATTATTGGCGGCAATGCCCGACCGGACGAGGTCGAGGTCGATGGTCTTCGCTATATGACTATCGAAGCGCTGGCTGCACAACCGCATATCACGCCAATCCGCCGCCAGATGTATGATGATCTTCGCTGGCGCGAACTCGCGCCCTTTATTCGCTGAACTTTCGATCGAACTAATCTACGAGAGGAATACTTTTGATGTCACGCGAGGTTATTCACACAGACAAAGCCCCGGCTGCCGTTGGGGCCTATTCACAGGGCATCGTTGCTCAGGGCAAGTTTGTCTTTGTCTCTGGCCAGTTGGGTCTCGATCCTGAAACCAAGAACCTGGCCGAGGATGTCGTTGAGCAAACGAAGCGTGCGCTGCTGAATATGCAGGCGATTCTTGAAGAGGCTGGTACCGATCTAGCGCACGTGGTGAAAGTCACTATCTTGTTGCATAGTATTGACGATTTCGCCGCGGTCAATGCCGTCTACCAGACGTTCTTCCCGGAAAACCCACCGGCCCGGGCCGCCTTTGGTGGCAACGATCTCCCCCTTGGCGGCCTGGTAGAGATCGAATGCATCGCGATGATACCCGAAGGCTAACTGACACTCTCGGCCGTTACCAGATGCATCCTATCTGGTAACGGCCAACTTGGCGTGTCGTGGTACTGAGCAGCTGGCTCATGAATTGTCAGGCGAATCCGGCGTGGAAGATCCTGGATTGTGCATTTGCCGCAAGGTCGGGTTGATGATCTCGCCGGTTTTGTGTGCATCATCGTGAGTGGCATGATCAGGTTCCTGTTCTCCAGGGATTGGCACAAGCTTCTCCAGGGGAACCAAAGTATCTTCCTCGGCACTTATCACCAGCGCCACAACGCTAACATTATCTTCTGCCCCGCGTTGGTTCGTCATATCGATCAAGGTCTGGGCAATCTCAGCGGGATCTTCATGCAGCATCGCCACCCGCGCGATTTCCTCGTCAGTCACGTGACGCATCAAACCATCGGAGGCAAGAATAACGCGATCGCCAGCGCGGACATCGCGCGCATAAAAGTCAGCGCCGCCCATGGCCTCTGTCTGTCCGAGCGCGCGGTAGAGCACACTCCGCATGGGATGCCGGGCGGCCTGAGCGCTTGTGATATGCCCTGACGCCAACAGTGCCTCCACGAAGCTATGGTCATCGGTTATCTGAGAGATCCAGCCATGTTCGCCCGCGATCATGTAGGCACGGCTATCACCAACATGAACGATAATCAGACGATCACCACGAACAACGGCCAGGGTGACAGTCGTGCCCATGCCGCGCAGAGTCCGATCTTCTTCGATACGCTCCAGCAAAACCCGGTTGGCATGATCAACAGCAAAACGCATCTTGTCAGCCAACTCAGCATCGGATAATTCCTTCAATCCCTCGCTACCGTGAACAGCCCCAGTGAAATCGCTCTGTATCGTCTCTTTGGCTAGCCGGCTGGCTTCCTCACCTGCGGCTGCGCCGCCCATTCCATCGGCAACCAAAGCCACGATGGTCCCATCCCTGGCCCATAGACCAACTGTATCCTCATTATTGTTGCGCGCCTGCCCCACAGATGACCGTGCGCTTCCCGTTATCTTCAGGCCATATACCTCATCTGCGACGATCAGCGCGGCGCCACATGTCGCACACTGCGCAGCTTCTGGCAAGTTAATCGCCGCACAGCGCAGACAGGTCAGCATCGCGTTGTAGAGATCGGCATTCTCACGATCGTTACGCGTAGCATTCACCTTTTCGAGTGACCGAGGCGGCGGCGAGTCAGGATGATCAGATTCGGTTTCAATCAAGCTATGGAAATTGGGTTTTATGCCAGGCGCCACAGCGAAGTCGTGAAGATTCTGGCCACACTCGAAGCAAAACACAGCAGAGGGCAGGTTCAGATGCCCACAATGTGGACATTTCAGCTTTTCCATGGGCGGCTTACCCCTTTCTCAACTTCCCAAACGATTGATTATTCGTCCACAATACTATCTGATGCGGGCGTAGACATCAGCGACTCCATCTCGGCAACAATCTCGTCGATAGTCGCCTCATCAGCCTCATGAGCTACAACCCGGATTTTCGAATCCAGGATGTTGCCCCCAACCCCTTCAGGAAAATCAACGCCGAACTCGCGCGCATCAATTTCAAATTGCGCGTTGGCGGTGAGTGTTCCATCATTAATCCGGAAAGTGACCGGCACCCTCAGATCGCGCACCTGACCACTAAGCTCAACCTGGCCGCTCATAACGATCTGGTTGGTCTCACTTAGATCAGTCACCAGCGTTTCACTCTCACCGACAAAACGCCCTACCGGGTATCTTTCGGCCTCGAAACCGAGCCTTATCAGCGAATCGACAAGTCCACTGCCGGTGTCGACCGAGGCACCATCAATATCCAGCACAAGCAGGGCACGCCAGGCATCTTCCTCCGGGACATAGATGAACTCGAACCAACGCCCCAGCAGATCAAAAGTGCCGGACACATCGGTCACGTTGCTCTCGATAGTGAAATTGACCGCGGATTGGTCATTGTCAAACACATAGATACGATAGGTGTCATCGGTCAGTTGCGTACTTGTGGCCTCTGGTGACTGTGTCACTGACGCTGGGG
>JAADYW010000213.1 GCA_010092845.1 Chloroflexota bacterium | reverse complement strand
TGTATGTGCCCCGTGGGCCGATCTTCGCCAATCATGAGTTGACACTCGTCGCTGATGTTTTGGAGGATTTACAACAGCTTGCACGCCGGCGCCGCGCGATCTGGCTTAAGATTGATCCTGATATTACGCTTGCGTATGGTCTCCCCGATGGAGTCGACACCGATAAGCAGCCCGAACAGCTCGTTCCGGCCGGCCAGTCGATCCGTGCGATGCTCGAGGCCCGCAAATGGCGTTTCAGCTCAGATCAGATTCAGTTTCGCAATACCTTGACGCTGGACCTCAGCCTGTCTGAGGAAACGTTGCTGGCTAACATGAACCAATCGACACGCCGCAAACTCCGCCAGGCCGAGAAACGTCGCGTCAAAGTGCGTTCGGCGAACAGCGACGAGGATTTGCAGACGCTGTACAGGCTCTATCGCACGACGGGCCAACGCCAGGAGTTCACGATCCGCCCCTGGGCATACTATCACGATTTATGGCGGAATTTTCTCGAAGCCGGATTGGCCCACATCCTGGTAGCGGAATACGAGGGCGAAATCCTGGCCGGTGTTGTTCTGTTTCACTTCGGGCAGCGGGTGTGGTATTTCTATGGGATGTCATCCAATCGTGAACGCGACCGGCAGCCAAACTACGCCTTACAATGGCACGCAATCCGGTGGGCAAAATCTAAAGGCTACCAGATCTACGATTGGTGGGGCGCCCCGGATACCTTTGCCGAAGATGATCCAATGTGGGGCGTTTATCGTTTCAAGGAGGGCTTCGGGAGCCAGGTGGTGCGGACCCTTGGTGCCTGGGACTATACACCTTTACCGCCGCTTTACTGGCTATACACTCAAGTGGCGCCTCGCTTCATGGAATGGTTGAGACGACGAGGAAGTTCCTAATCCGTGGCAACTAATCTCTCGACAGTGTCCTGGCCCTGGTGGGCCAAGGCCTACGCGATTTTGATCGGTATTCCCATGATCGGTGTATCACTGGGCACCGGTGTGTGGTTGGTCACCAGCCGCATTGATGGCTTGTTGACGGACCGCCCGACAGTCGCGCTCTACATGCTGATGAGTATCATCGCGCTCACTTTCGGCTTTGCAGCCTGGCTGTTCTACGCGGGGATTGTCCGTGTATTTACAGGCAAGACCGAGGCGCTGAACTTCACTGCCACTGCGCATCTGCTCCTGGGGGTACCCGCTATGGTCCTGCTTGTTGCCATGGGGCTGCGAAATCACAAACTTTTTCTGGACGACCTGACCTTTGCTGTCTCGCAACGTGAAATGGTTCTCGAGTTTCGCTTGATGATGTGGATGGTGTTCCATATTCACCTGGCTGTTTTGTTGTCCTTTGCCGATAACACTGGAGACCGCCTTGAAGACGGGCTTCAAGGTGGCCAACCGAAAAGCTCCCCGGATCAGTCTTGATCTCAGGGAGCTTGATGTTGAGGAAGCGAAAGCCAGGGCTATGGCCAGATGCCGAATTCGATATAGGTCGTTGCGATCTTCTTCAATGCCACCACCATTGCGGCAGTGCGGAAGTTCTGGATTGAGTCGTTACTATGATACACTTCGCTGATCTCCTGGTAGGCCTGGCGCATGGTATCGTCCAGACCAGAGCGCACCAGCGCTAGCTCATCAGCACCCGACTGGATCTCGGTACGCAGCTGTGCAGAGACGGACTTGCCGGTTAACTCCTCCAGGGCTTGTACAATCAGTTTGCCACGCCACTCATCGACACGACGTCCCATCCGCCCGAAGCGAATATGGGAGAGGTTCTTGATCCACTCAAAGTAGGAGACGGTAACACCACCCGCGTTCGCATAGGCATCCGGTAGAACCACTACACCACGCTGCCGCAGTGCCTGGTCCGCTTCGTAAGTTATTGGGCCGTTAGCTGCCTCAACGATCAGCGGGGCCTTGATCCGGTCGACATTATCACTCGCGATCTGGCTTTCCAGCGCTGCCGGAATCAGGATGTCACATTCCATCTCGAGACATGAGCGTCCATCCTCAACGTATTTCGCGTCAGGATAGCCTTTTACGCCACCATGCTCGTCAATATAATCACGGACTTTCTGGACATTTAAGCCGTCTTCGTCGATCAACGCACCATCCCATTCGATGATGCCAATGATCTTGACGCCATCTTCCTCAACGAGGAACTTGGCAGCATGGTAACCAACGTTACCCAGGCCCTGGACAACAGAGGTTTTGTCTTCTAGGCTACCTTCGAGATTCGCCAGCTTCATATCTTCTGGATGGCGGAAGAACTCGCGAATCGCGTACTGTACTCCACGTCCGGTAGCCTCAGTACGGCCACGGATACCGCCGGCGGCAACCGGCTTGCCGGTCACACACCCCAGATGGTTAATATCATCGGGGTGGAGCGCGCGGTACGTATCGGCAATCCAGGCCATCTCGCTCTCCCCTGTCCCCATATCCGGGGCCGGGACGTTGCCACTGGGGCTGATGTAACCGCCATCGATCAGTTCGTTGGCAAACCGCCGGGTGATACGCTCGATCTCATCTGTGGTGTAATCGCGGGGATTGATGATCAAGCCACCTTTGGAGCCCCCAAAGGGAACATCGACGATGGCACATTTATATGTCATCAATGCCGCCAGGGCTTCAACCTCGTCTTGATTGACATGAGGAGCATAGCGAATCCCGCCCTTAACAGGCAGACGATGGCCACTGTGAACGGCACGCCACCCTTTAAATACATGCACTTTGCCATCGTTGAGTTTAACCGGAAACTGAACCTGGAACACCTCATTGCAGACCTTGATCTGGTCAGACAGACCCGGTGGCAAGTCAAGATGCGCCAGCGCTCGATCCACCATCCGTTCAACACTCTGGTTGAACGACAGCGACTTCTTGGCGTTAGAACTCATGTGATAGTTGTGTCCTTTCAGCGATTCGGCATATGTGAGAAGCAAAACGGCAGTGCAAACGCCGTATGATACGGGCTAAGAATGAAGCAACGGCTCCACTACTCCACTTCTTATTTCTTAAGGCATACCGCATTTTCACTAAGAAATTATAAATGAATCCAGCGCGAACCGAACCGGCCTAAAGCAACCAGTTTGGTATATCATCCATCACTATTTTTTATCAACGAAAGAAGGTGTGGAGTTTTGAGGTGGTGGATTGCGCTACGCTACAGGCAGCGGTTGAATAAACTCGATCCGGTTGCCAAAGGGATCCCGGCATTCCAAGCGGCTAAAGCCGGAGATCGGTACGGATTCGGTGATCGCGATCCCTGCCTGGGTCAGGCGCTCACGCCAGGCCGCTAGATCATCAACCTGATACGCAATATGTGCTTTGGTTGCCGCACGATCAACACCGCTTTCGATACCAACATGGACCTGACGGTCACCCACTGCTAACCAGAAGCCGCCCCGTGCTGCTAGAGGGGCTGGCTTCGCGATCTCCACCAGACCGAGAACCTCACCGTAGAAGTGGCGGGCTACTTCCTCGGCACCAGGTGGAACCGTGATCTGTACGTGGTGAATCCCCTGAATCGTCATTGATCGACCAATACCCTGCCTAGCTAATCATCTAACGCTTGATCGACTAACCGTACTGTGTCTAGGAAGGCTTCCCAACTTGCTTCATCAATCGCTGTCTCACTATCTTCCTTGAGATATTGGACTTCGATAATCATCTCATCTCGTTCGAAAATCGCTACACGCCCCAGGGGAAGCTCTACCACACTCGCTGTCAGCGCACGCGGTTGCCGGTCGGTGTCGATTTCATAGCCCATGAGCAGTAACTCGCGTTCGCGGCGGGCCATCGCAACTTCAGCTGCCGTCTCTGTACCATAGGTATCAATCACCACGTAGACGATCCCTGCATTTCGTTGCTCGTACGTAAGGGTAACGTGCCCTGTATTGCCCATGGCTTCTGCCGTCAATTCGATGCGGTCATCGTCCCTGTCAAATTCACCGATTGTTTCCGGGAAACGATCTGCGAATTCACGTGCCTTGGCTTTGGGCCCGGAGTCGCACGCCGCCGAGCCAAAAAGGATTGCAAGTATCACAGCCAGAAAAGTCATCTTGGTTCGCATCAGCAACAACCTTGCCAATAGTTCTATAAACGATGTTTATGAGGAAATCACCGCAAGCAGTGGTCTTTCTGGAACCATTGCCGAATGCGACGATACCCGACTTTCCGTGAATCGGGAAGATAATGTTTCCAGAACGCCGAGTAGCTGCCGAGTTCTGGGAATTTGAACAGTAAATATGCCAGCATCGCGCGCACCAGCAAGGAATACGCCAGTTTGCGGCACAAATTGCGCGTTACCAGGCGATCGCTGAGGTATTTCTTGCTGCCGCGGACGAATAGCTGCCGTTGAACTCTGCTCAGGTTTGCTTGTGCCCAACGCCAGAAAGCCTCCCAGGTGGCCAGGCGCTGGCGGATAAGTTGAGATACCCCAATCGCGCGACCAGTGTAACTATTCTGACCATGGACCCGACTTTTGGCAATAGGCTCAGCCAACTGGCCTCCCATAAGGCGGCCGACGGCGGCCAGCTTCCATTTCATCACGGCATCCTCGCCAACGCCGAGATGTGGCGGGAAAAGCCCTGTTCGGGCGAATAGCTCTCGCTTGACCACGAGCCCAATGATCGAGAAGTTGCCGTCAACTCGCCCCACCAGACGTTCAAACAGGACATCCGGGGCATATGGGGCATTCATCGTCGTGAGTTGCGCTTCGTGATAGCCCTGATCAAGCCAGCGGTGAAGCGCAAACTCATCCTCAAGATGGGTGCCGATTGCCTCATACACCCCGTCGATTGATGGGTCATCATCGAATAGCTGCCTGGCTGTACGGAAGCGCTCGGGCAAATAGTAGTCATCGGCGTCCAGAAATGCAACAAAGGGATAGCGGCTGGACAGGATCCCGAGATTGCGTGAGGCGGAAACGCCCTGATGACCTGAGTCTGCATGGCGGTATAGCTTGACGCGCGGATCAGACGCAAGCTGCTGGCAGATCGCCAGGCTGGCGTCGGTAGAGCCGTCTTCAACCAGCACCACTTCGGCTGTTTCTTGTTGAGCCAAAGCGGACTCTACAGCCTGGACAAGAAATGCCGCAGCATTATAAACGGGGATAACGACGCTGATTTCCATCGGCTGTACGTCTGACATGCAGCAAGTCTCAGCTATACGAAATCAAAATCGCTCCATCGCAGCCAGTTAACCGGATCGAGCGATCAGCATACTATTGGGGGGAATAACGGCACACTCCAATGGCAATACCGTCTGGAATCAATCGGGTAAAATACCGGTTCCCAGAAAGTAGTCCAGAGGAATCAGGACCAAAAACATAATTGAGACGGCAGTTAATAAGGCGTAGACATTGCCATAACGCTCTAGGGAGGTATCAAAAAGCACGAAAACAATTAGAATGGTGGCCAGAACCCCTACCAGGAGCGAAATCGACCATACGCCTAGGCCTAACATCATACGAAATGAAGGTTTTCTCATGGAACGCCGGCGCGACACGACCTGCTATCGCAGTCGTAATGTGCGCCGTTATCTCCTTTCGCAACTAGTCAAAGTCAATTCCATGGAAGCGGGGAGACTGAACACCCCGTTTCAGCGCGAGAGGATCGCCAAACTGTCGATCCTCAACGGCGCCTATACATCGAAAAAAGTCCGCATCATTGTACAAAATATGCCCGAAGGCGTCAAAACAATTGTCCACATCTTCAAATTTTGTTTACGCTTTATGACTTGAGTGCCACACCAACTTGCATATAATGTGCATATAACACTCTAGAAACCTCAACGTCCACTGTCTCAGAACCGATTGAGCCGATTAATGAAGCACATTTTCATCTCCTATGCCCACCAAGACCAGGAATATGTCAATCGTCTGGCACATGATATCCGCCAACACGGGCTTGAGCCGTGGGTCGACAACCGTATCGAGCACGGTGACCGCTGGTGGCGCACAATCGTCAAGGCCATCAAAGATAGTATCGCCGTTGTCGTGGTGATGACACCGGCCGCTGAAAACTCGGAGTGGGTCGAGCGCGAAATCCTCCTGGCCCAACGAGAGAAGAAGCCCGTTCTGCCTATTCTCTATCGTGGCCAGGAATTCGCCATTCTTATTACGTCGCAGTACTATGATGTCCGGCATGGAGGGATGCCTGATCCCGGTTTTTACGCGCGTTTGGAGCGTGTCGCACGCGGCGATATGCCGGTTGGCATGACCGATCAATTCGAGATCCCCAAACCTCCCAAGGACCTGGAGGCGCCGCCACCTTCGGCTCAAGCACCAAGCCCGGCACCTGCTCCCCAGGCGCATACCCCATATACCACCCCCCAGGCGCAACCACCTGGCTTCCATTTACCCACGCCGGCAATCAAGAGTAGCGGCAACCGGACGCTGTGGTATATCCTGGGTGGCGGTGCCATCGCAGCCTTGCTGTTCATTGGCCTGGTAATCGTTGTCCTAGCGCTCCTCGATAGCTCAAACGGTAATTCTTCAAATGGGGGCGATGGCGGGGACGCTGTAGAGAACACCGAGGCGTTCTTGATTGCCATCGGGCAGGGTGATCTCCAAGCGGCGGATCGCTACACCTGCACGCAAATGCGAGGCTCGCTACCGGTCTTGATTTACAACTCGATCGAATCGCTCTATGGTATCAGCCTCGGCATCAATGGCTCGATCACCAACCCCCAATGCGAGGCGAGTGGTAGCGATGTCTATTGCGTTTACGATCTCAATCAAAGTGGTGGGCTCTCTCAGAGCTGGCAGGATACATTCATCATGGATGATGACCTGGTGTGCGATATCGTCGCACAATAATTCTGACCTGTGTTAAACCACCAAACGGTCTTGACAGCCTTTTTTTGATAGCGTATGCTTTGCGTACGCACAAAATGCTATGCACAAAGCGTTGATCGGGACGAGTATCGTCGCGCAGTGGTCCTAGAGAGGGCTTGCCGCTGGCTGAAAGCAAGCCTGTCCAAGCGGACGAGAAAACCACCCGAGAGCGTATCGCTGAACGAGCGTGGCTCTACTAAGTGATACCGGTTGGCCCCGTTACCGGCCCATCAATGAGGCTCGTCAAACAATGATACTGTTGTTCGCCGGGCGAAATTGGGTGGAACCGCGTTGAAATATACGCCCCATGTCTGTGTTTGTGGCATGGGGCGATTTGATTTGTTCGCCCCTGCCGAGACCATATGTGTATTTACTCAATCTCAGTAGGAGGATCACCAGTGGAACGGTACCAGGATAGCGAGCTCTATCGTATGCGCCATTCGATGGCGCATGTCATGGTCCAGGCTGTGCTAGAGCAGTTTCCGGGGGCCAAGATTGCCATCGGCCCGCCGATCGAAGACGGCTTCTACTACGACTTTGATCTGCCCCGCCCGATTGAGGAGAAAGACCTCAAGAAGATCGAGAAGCGCATGAAGGAGATTATTCAGGGTGAACACGCGTTTGTGTGCCGGGAGGTCTCTGAAGAAGAAGCGCGCGCGCTCTTTGCCGATCAGCCCTACAAACTTGAGTTGATTGATGGGTTGGTCAAAGGCAAGCTCGACGAATATGGCAACAAGATCAAGGACGATGACGGGGTCGTGTTGACGACCTACCGTCAGGACTCCTTCGAGGATCTGTGTCGTGGCCCCCATGTTGACAACACGCGGCAGCTCAATCCGGAGGCCTTCAGTATCACCTTTAAGGAGGTCGCGGGTGCCTACTGGCGTGGTGATGAGAACAACCCCATGCTTACCCGGATCTATGGCACGGCCTGGAAGTCATCTGAAGACCTGGAGGACTATCTTCACCGTCTGGAAGAGGCCAAACAGCGCGATCATCGCAAGGTTGGCGTCGAATTGGGGCTGTTCGCTTTCAGCCAGAAGGTCGGCAAAGGACTGCCGCTCTGGAAACCGCGTGGCGCGATTGTCCGCAATACGCTTGAGCGTTTCCTGCAAGAGGAGCAGATCCGTCGCGGCTATGAGCCGGTGATCACGCCCCACATCGCCAGGATAGAGCTGTACGAAACGTCGGGGCACTATCCATACTATTCCGACAGCCAGTATGATCCCATCGACGTTGATGGCGAGCTATTCATGCTCAGGCCAATGAATTGCCCGCATCACGTCGAGGTCTATAAGGCCGACCCGCACTCGTACCGTGATTTGCCCATCCGGCTCATGGAATTTGGCACGGTATATCGCTACGAGCAATCGGGCGAGCTGGCTGGCTTGACCCGTGTCCGAGGCTTTACGGTCGACGACGCTCACATCTTTGTCACGCCGGACCAGTTGCTCGATGAGTTTCTGGCGGTAGTTGATCTCATCCAGTTTGTGTTCAATGCGCTGGGTATGCACGATTTCGATGCTCGTGTCGGCATTCGTGATCCCGAGAGTGACAAGTACATCGGCGAGGATGATGTGTGGCAGAGGGCGACCGATGCCATTATCCAGGCCTGTGAGATTCGCGGTCTGAACTATACTGTTGAGGAAGGTGAGGCCGCTTTCTATGGCCCTAAGCTCGACTTCATCTTCCGGGATGTCCTGAAACGGGAGTGGCAGCTCGGCACTGTCCAGGTCGACTACTCGCTGCCTGAGCGGTTCGAGCTAGAGTATATCGGCGCTGACAACAAGGCCCATCGCCCGATCATGATCCATCGGGCGCCGTTTGGGAGCCTGGAACGCTTCATCGGCATCCTGACCGAGCACTTCTATGGCGCTTTCCCGCTGTGGCTGGCGCCCGTCCAGATGGCTGTGCTGCCGGTTAGTAAGAAGGTCGAGGACGAAGCCAATGCGCTGGCCAGCCAGCTCAAAGCAGCCGGCTTCCGGACTGAGGTCTTTCACCGGGGGCAGCTCGGTAAGAAGATCGCTGAAGCGCGAAGCCAGAAGATCCCCTATCTGGTAGTTCTGGGACCGCGGGATGTCGAAGCCGGGACGGTCAGTGTGCGTCTGCGGGATGATACTGAGCTGGACCCGATGTCCGTCGAGGATTTCATCCGGATGGCGCAGCAGGTTCGTGATAATCGTCAGATGGACCTTGTGGTGTCGTGAGTGTGGGATCGGCCGAAATGCACCGGGCAGGCAATAGGTGCCTGCCCGGTACTTCTTGGGTCTTCTTTTGCGCTACGTGATCAATCTGGCCCGATTTCCGCGCAACCGGTTTGCCAGAGGGTGGGCCACCCGTAATCCTGGCGTAACTGCGGGAAGTAGAGTTCCATAATCCGGTAGACGATCGGTGATGCGACCTCTGAGCCTTCACACGAGCGTTCGACCACCACGGCCACCGCGATTTCCGGGTTCTCAGCGGGCGCGAAAGCATTGAACCAGGCATGCGGATTGATACCACCCGACTGCGCAGTACCCGTTTTGCCACAGACGATAATCTGGAAGGCATTGTGCTCGTACCAACCCTGGTACATGAAGTTGGCCGTACCGCGGGTGGTGACCTCGCACATCGCTTCGCGCGTTAGGTCCAGAACATCAGGCCGCAGGCCTAGATCCTCGCCCACTGGCTGGTAGGTGATCTCTGGCTCGTCACCGATGAAGCCGACTTCGCGCACAATCAGGGGTTCGTAGAGGGTGCCGTTGTTGGCGACAACGGCCGTGGCCCGGACTACCTGCAGTGGGTTGACCCCCATCTCGCCCTGTCCAATCACCAGGTTAGAGGCATCCCCCTGTCCCCACAAGCTCCCTTCTGGCTGGCGTTGCTTCCAATCGGGGTTGGGGATCAACCCCTGGTCGGTGGAAATCCCCTGGAAGGGAGGTGCCTGGCCAAAGCCCATCCGCACGGCGTAGTTCGGCAGCAAGAATGGGTCAGCATTGTTCAAGGCTACGCTCATCTGCCAGAAATAGGGGTTGCACGAGTTGACCAGGCCACCTTTCATGTCCAGTAAGCCATGTCCTTGTGGCAACCAGTCGGTGCGTACAACATCGTTGTACTGGGTACCATCCCAGGTGCCCGTGCAAACATTGGTACGGTTCGCTGACCACACGCCGCTATCCAGGCCCGCGATCATCGAAAAGACCTTAAATACCGACCCCAGCGGATAGGTGCCTTCGGTAGCGCGGTTCACCAGTGGACGCCGCGGGTCGTCGCGAAAACGCTGGATTTCCTGGGCGGGGTTGAGCACGGCGGTATCCGGGTTGAAGACGCTCGGATCGAAATCTGGGTAGCTGGCAATCGCCAGGATTTCGCCGGTATTGACGTTCATCACAACCGCCGCGGCGCCAGGTGACGTTGGGGCCCAGGTTGGCTGGGCATAATCATAGGCTTCAGCCAGCACGGCTTGCACGCCCAGTTGCAGATCTCGATCAATGGTTAGATAGAGGCTATTGCCGGACTGGGGTGCTCTTTGGGCCACGGTGCGGATTGGAATGCCAGTATTCGACTCGATGTACAGGCGGATACCAATTGTTCCGCGCAATTCGGCCTCGAAAGCCTGCTCAACGCCCGCGAGGCCAACCAACGCATCATCAGGATAGCCTTGCAGGCGGTAGTTGGCCTGCTGGTCTGCCGGAATCTGGCCGATATAGCCAATGATATGCGGGGCGACGCGGTCATAATACTGGCGGGTATCACGTGGCCGCGGCTCGTAGTTGCAGACACTGGACAGGATGCCGTTTTCGGCATTGGCCGTTTCCTGGCTGATCTCGCCAACGAGAAACCGTGTGTCGGACAAGTAACGATCAAAAATCGCCTGGATATCATCTTCTTCTTTGCGCAGGATGCGGGCCAGTTCAATCACACATTGCGACGTGTTCGGGATGTTGTTCTCGATCAAATAGATGCCAATTGACACGCCATTCTGATCGACCAGGATCTTGCCATTCCGGTCGTATATGTTGCCCCGGGTTGGCATCACGCGCTCGACACGCAAGCGCGATTCGTTGGTCCAGCCGCTAAAGATATCCGTGCGGGACCAGGCAACCCGCCAGCCCTCATTTGAGGTTGCTACCAGCCACATAGTGCGCTCAGCCATGGGCTCGATATCAGGGTTGGGGTCGCGAAAAACACCTAGCAGGTCGGTATCGAAGGTCACGATATAGTCCACCGTGGCACTGTTCCCCTGCACCAACGGTCCCGCGGCGATTTCCCAGGCCAGCTCATTGAGCCCGAGGGTTTCGTCTACCGACTGGTAAATTGAGATAAACTCGTCCAATGAGAACGCATCCCGGGCGTTGGGCGTAATCAGGCTATACATTGTCTCATAATCCTGATCGCGCCAGGCATCAAGAAACGTTGTGGACACACTTTCCGCACTCGTCGAGTCAAGCTGGGTTGGCTCAGCGCCAAAAAGATCGAGCGAGCTATTACCCCCGTCATCCGTGCAGCCGCTCAAGACGAGTGCTGTGAGCAGCAAACCCAGCAATATAAGCATTTGTCGCCACCGCATGTGTGGACTTCACCTCTCTACCCAATTTCACAACAACCTAGCTGACCGGCGGTAGACTGGCGCTAGGTTCATTCTACTTCAGCCAATTGGCGTTTACTCAACGTCTGGCACACGCCCATCTGATGATTGGTTTTCCAGCACCGCCGTATACACTGGACAGTCAATCGCATTGAAGTCCTGGCAGGCACCTGGGGTATCCGTGTTCAGATTAACACCAAGGCGCTGTAGCGCCCGCATCAGATGGCATAGCGGCAAGCCGACCACATTTGCATAGCAGCCGTTGATATTCGCAACCGGTGCAAATTCCTGGTTCTGGATCGCGTAACCGCCGGCCTTGTCAAACGGATCGCGGCTGGCAATATAGGCCGCCATCTCGTCGTCGCCATAGGGCCGCATCACGACATCGGTGATCGCCAGGTCCTGAACGACTTGATCGCGCTGAGTATCAATGAGCGTGATCGCGGTATAGACCTGGTGTGCCCGGCCGCGCAGTTGGGCCAACATAGCATGAGCTTCATCGTCATCGGCAGGCTTGCCAAGAATCTGCGTATCATCCGCTACGGTCGTATCTGCGGCGATGATGATCGCCCCTGCCGGAATGTGATTCCGTGCGGCCTGGGCCTTGGCGTGGCTCACACGGAGTGTATAGGCGCCGGGTAGCTCATCTGGCAGCACGGTTTCATCAAGGTCCAGGGAGAGCCGTTCAAACTCAGGTATGATCAGCGCTAGGAGCTCACGCCGGCGTGGCGATCCCGATGCCAGGATGATCGGAGGTGGGGGGCTTTTCTGGATGTTGGTCATTCATCCCCACCGAGGGGTTTCAGAAAGGTTGCATCCAGAGTCTTGGTGCCGTGTTGTTGGAACAGAACATTCACCATTTCAAAATCATAGTTGCGTTTGCTGCTGACCACCACGCCCTGTCCAAAGACGTTATGTTCAACCCGCTGCCCTTTATGGAAGGTTGCTTGTTTCTTGCCGGTGGTCTCAGGCTTCTCGCGTTTAAGCCGGGTAGGGACCCATTCGGTTTCCCACCGCGCCTGATAATACGGGTGCTCGCGCGATGGCTGCGGAACCCGTGCGCCGCCGCTGGTGATCTCGGGCGGAATATCCGCCAGAAAGCGCGATGGCGTATTCATATCGTGATAGCCCCACATCAAGCGCCGGAAAGTGTAGACCAGATGCACATGGTCCTTGGCGCGTGTCAACCCGACGTACATCAGACGGCGCTCTTCTGCCATCTGGTTGTCGTCCTCCAGCGAGCGATTATGGGGAAGCAGACCCTCCTCCAAGCCTACCAGAAAGACAACCGGAAATTCTAGCCCTTTCGCGGCGTGCAATGTCAGAAGGGTCACTGCATTGGCGCGCGACGTCTCCAGATTATCCACCTCAGATACCAGCGCAATTTCCTCAAGGAATTCTACCAGTGTCAGATCAACGTATTCATTGGCCACACGCCGCAATTCGCCGACATTGTAGACGCGATCCTCCCCCTGGCTGGAGCGGTCTTGTTCCAGAAATGCCAGATAACCCGTTTCATCGAGTATAGCATCCAGCAGCTCGAGCGGGGTGCTATCCTCAACCATTTCATGCAAGCGGACAAAAACCGTCGCGAAATCCGTCAGGACATTGCGGGCCCGGCCACTCAGCGGCGATTCCTCACCGCGGTACAGAGTCTGCAAACCTTCCCAAATACCGCCGGGCAGCGTGTCGGTCCAGGCGAGAAACTGCTCCTGGGTCTTGGGACCGATGCCGCGTGCGGGTACATTAATGATCCGTTCAAAACTCACCCGTTCCTGGGGATTATTAAGTAGACGCAGATAGGCCAGCACATCCCGGATCTCTTTGCGCGCATAGAACCGGGTCGCACCCACCAGCAGGTAGGGCATCCCGGCGCGGACAAATGTCTCTTCCAGGACACGGGATTGCGAATTGACACGATACATCACCGCGATGTCGCTGCGGCGGTATTCGCTAGAGGCCAGCGTTTCAATCGAATCCAGGACATATTGCGCTTCCTCGCGCTCGTTATAGGCTTCATGGATAACCACCTTCGGCCCTGTTTTCCGCTGGCTGAACAAGTCGCGCCGGATATGATCTGGGTTCTTGCGGATAATGGCTGTTGCGGCATCCAGGATCAACTGGTGGGAGCGGTAATTCTCTTCAAGGAGAATCATACGCGGCGAGAAATCCTCCTGGAAGCGTTTCACATTGCGGTAATCTGCTCCTCGAAAGGCATAGATACTCTGGTCAGGATCACCTACCGCAAACAGATTGTGCTGTTCCTGGGCCAGCAACTTGAGCAGCTCGTACTGGGCAATATTGGTGTCCTGGAATTCGTCTACCAGGAGGTAGGCATAGCGCGTCTGGTTGCGCGCTAGTGCTTCTGGATTCTGCTGGAACAAACGCACTGTATGGGTCAACAAGTCGTCGAAGTCGCGGGCATTGTATTGTTTCAGCCGTGCATTATAGGCCTCATAGACGCGCTGGATAACCTCCGTGTTGTAATCTGATGTTTGAAGATTTTCCGGGCCGATGAGCTCGTTCTTAGCGGCGGAAATCGCACTGAGGACAGAACGGGGCTGAAATTTGTTGGTATCAAGGCGGAAATCCGTCAGGACTTGCCGGATAAGCGCCATCTGGTCTTGGGTGTCAAAGATGACGAAGTCGCGCGTGAAGGCCGTATGTGGGGCCTCATAGCGTAAGATGCGTGTGCAAATCCGGTGAAAAGTTCCCAGAGTAATCTGTTTGCTGATACGCTCCCCCACCAGGTCCTCGACACGGGACTTCATCTCGTTCGCGGCCTTGTTGGTAAAGGTTACCGCCATCAGCCGGTAGCCAGGAAGATTAAAGGCCTGGGTGAGGTAGGCGATGCGGTGCGTCAGGACCCGTGTCTTACCGCTACCCGGCCCAGCTACAACCAGCACCGGGCCTGGCTCAGCCGTGATGGCCTCGATCTGACGCGGATTCATGCCTTCTGTGATGGGGGATGTCAAACCTGCTACTCCTCTAAGTTCCAAGCTCCCATGATGCCTGGTCAAGCGTCTGGTTGTCAATATCGTAAGCCGTCAAGTCGATGTGATCCTCATGGATCTCTACGAGTATATAGC
>JAADYW010000212.1 GCA_010092845.1 Chloroflexota bacterium | reverse complement strand
GAAGATCACCGGTGTAGCGCATCTTGACCCAGAACCCGAAGGGGATCCAGGGCTCCTGGGGAAGCGATTGGGGTTGATCAATGGCAGTTCGTGGACCACAACATGGTCGAATTACTTCGGGCGCTTGTACGCGCCGGGGGCACACTTGATCAATGTCGGCAATGAAGCCGTGCAACTCAACTTCATGCAAGCCCACCAGGCAGGTCAACCCACCCCACCGCAATCGAATATCGACGCCTTTGTGCGCTATGCCCGTGACCTGGTGGAGTTGGCCAATGTGGACGCGATCATGATCACCTGCTCGACGATGAACCGCGCCTATCCCGCCGTGCAAGATGCCGTTGATGTGCCTGTGGTGTCGATTGATGAACCGATGATGCGGCGCGCAGTCGAAAAGGGTGGCCGGGTATTGGTCATTGCCACCCATGGCCCAACCGTGGCCAGCACTCAAAAGCTGTTGACCGAGACGGCCGCCAGGCTAGATCGTGAAGTTGCATTCGCAGGCGAAACGGTCGAAGCCGCGTGGCATAAGTTGGCGACTGGCGACGTCAAAGGACATAACCACATCCTTGCCGATGTCATCCGTGCTCATCTACGCCAAGAGGAGATCGGCTGCGTGGTTCTTGCGCAACTCTCGATGACGGTCTTGCTGTTCTCCTATCCAGACCCTGTCAAAGAATTCGGTGCGCCAGTCTTCACAAGCGGTCAATGTGGCTTTGAGCACATGGCGGCGTTGCTGAAGGGTGAGGTTATGGCGTGAGAGTAGTAATCAGGCCGCATAACGCTTATGACAGGGTCCCAATCATCGCGGCGATGGAATGGGGTGCAATGAGAAGACTCCAGCTCTTCGGGGCCAGTCGATCAGACGCCAGCGATGCTGATCCCGAATACATCACAGAGATGATCGCTATCGCATGAAGTGCTGAAAGGAGAGCGCGTATCGGAGCAGGTTCTAGTCACAATTGTCTAGTCATCAGTTTTCAGATATTCAGGAGGAAACAAAAGTGTTTAAGCGACTATTCGTAGGTTTGATCTTGTTGATCATTGTTGCCATAGTTGCTCCGATTGGGAGCCTCGCGACGGCCCAAGAAGAGGTCACCATTCAATGGTGGAGCCATTGGGCAAATGAACCTGCCAAGAAGCTAGTCATCGAGAGGATCGCCGCCGACTACGAGGACGAACACCCCAACGTGACGATCGAGATCACCTGGTGGGACAAGAACCCGCTACGCGACGCCATCCGCAGCAGTATGCTGGCTGGTGGTGACGGCGCCCCCGATCTGACGACCTTTGACAGTGAGGTCACCGAATGGGTCCAGGCGGGTTGGTTGCTGCCCCTGGACGATGCGCTCCCCTGGGATAACTTCGACCCTGCCGTCATGATCGATGGCACCTACCCCAACCTGGGCTTTCCCGAGCATTACAAGTTCGATATTTCGACCACCATTGTGATGATCTTCTATAACCCTGAAATCTTCGCCGAGCTGGGGATCGAAGTGCCGGAAGACAATCAGTTCACCTCCGAGGAATTCGTAGACGTTGTCCAGACGTGTTCTGATGCTGGCTATGCCGGTGTTGCAGACGCTATCGGCAACCGTCCCTATGTCGGCGTATGGACGGCCCAGCTTCCGCTGTTCACCCTGGTCGGTGGCGAAGAATTCAGTGACTATGACAACGGCTTGGCTTCGTGGGATACCCCCGCAGCACGTCAGGCCCTGGAGTACAGTGTCGAGCTGCGTGACGCCGGGCTCTACCCCGACAGCTTCAGCACGATGACCATCGACGAAATGCACGTCTACTTCCACACCCAGCGCGAATCCTGCATGTTCATCATCCCAACCTGGTACACCGGCCGTGCCTTCAAGCCAGTTGACGAAGGTGGCCAGGACCCGGATTGGCACTTTGGTATGCTGAAGTACCCCTCGTTCGAAAACGGTGTTGCCAACGATAGCCTGTGGCTGACCTTCGAATCGGGCTATGCCGTACTGTCTAGCTCCGAGCATCCAGATGTAGCCAAGGATATTCTGGCCTTCGCGGCCCAGCCCCAGTATGGCGCATTGTGGACCGCGGTTACCAATATTCCTTCGTCAATCAAGTATGATATCGCTACCGATTGGCCCTCCGAGGAACTCCTCAATGAAATGGGGGTTGAACCGGGCAAATGGGATTGGTACTGGGAAGAATACAACGAAGTCTATGGTGACATGACGCTTGAGCCAACCGCCCGCTTGCGCTGTGGCGACTTCGACGCGGCGGTTGTGGAAATGCTCAATGAGGGCCTGCCGCTGGGTCTAGTGGGCGTTGATGATGCGATCATGATTCTCAATGAATCGCTGTGTGAATAGTGTGTGATTGCTTTGGCGGATGGGGTGCAATGCCCCATCCGTCTTCTTAATAACGTGAATAGTCCTTTCAGGAAACATCCTTATGGCACAATCAAGCGCTATCACCTCAGTTGCAGTCGAGAAACGTTTCTTGGCACGGCATCCCAGCCGCAGACCATGGGGAGCGATCGCACTGTTTCTCGGTCCGATTATGCTCTACTACGCCATTTTCATTATGTATCCTCTCGCAGCCACCCTCTACTACTCGGTACACAGCATTGAACCAACGCCGGGCCAACCTGGTCTGACAACGACTTATGTGGGCACGGATAACTTCGAAGCCCTGGAGGACGATTGGCGCTTTGAGCGTGCCGTAAAGAATACGGTGAAATGGGGTTTGATCGGCCCAGTCCTGGAGATCGCCACTGCCCTTACGCTGGCGATGGTGGTGTACTTCAAAGTGCCTTTTTGGCGATTCTATCGCATTGCATGGTTCACACCCATGTTGGTATCGGGTGTGATCGTTGGACTGGTTTGGCGATGGATCTTCAACTACGACTGGGGCCTCCTCAATACATTCCTGCGCGAAGTTCACCTGGAAGAATGGGCAATTGATTGGCTGGGCGCACGACATAACCGGAATTCGCCATTGGGCGCCGTCATTTTTGTACACTACTGGGCAACATTCGGTTTCTCATTTGTATTGCTCTTGGCTGGGTTGACCGCCATTGACGAAGAAGTGATTGATGCGGCGCGCGTTGATGGTGCAAATACCCTTCAAGTGGTGGTGAGAATCCTCCTGCCGTTGCTACGACCAACCCTGATCACTGTGCTGATTCTGTCGTTTATGGGGAAGATGCGGGCGTTCAATGTGGTGTGGGTGCTCACCAACGGCGGGCCGATACATCTCTCAGAGACAGTGGCGACTTATGTACAAAAGCGCGCGTTTGGCTGGCGCACACTCGATCTGGGATATCCCTCGGCGATTGCGGTGGCATGGTTCGGTGTCGTGCTGGTTGGCGTGATGATAATCCGCACGGTAGCGAATCGACTCTCGCGGCAATAGTCTGCATTCGACCTGCAAAGGACTAGATGATGACAGCGATAACACAAAGCAATACCACCGGCACAGAGAGAGTCAGCTATACAGAGAATAATCGCGCGATATGGCGGCGGCGCATATACGATGTCATCATCACGATTGTGCTGATGACCTTTACGCTTGTCGTCATTGTGCCGTTCATTTGGATGCTGATGATGTCCTTCCGCACCACCGGCCAAATCCTTGAGAATCCGTATGGATTGCCCGAATCGCTGCGCCTTGACAACTACAAGCGGTTGATG
>JAADYW010000211.1 GCA_010092845.1 Chloroflexota bacterium | reverse complement strand
TCTCAGAGCATACCGTAATCAGACCGCGCTCTTCTTTGCTTGTCGTCAAACGGAAGTACCGGTTGACTTCCCATTCGATACGTACGTCGAGGCCACGCCATTTGCCGATGACTTTATAGGGTGGCTCGGCCTGAATACAGTTCAGGTAGATTCCGCTCAGACGGTTAGCCCAGAAGGTATGCGTTACACGTTCCGTGATCATATAAGGACGGCCGGTTTCCGGCTCGGCGTAAAACCACGTGGTTGCGTTTGTGGACATAATTTCCCTCAATAGATGGATTTTACATGGATCGCAAACCATTATCGGGCGCTTATCTTACATCATTTTGCCTGCTACTGCTATAATTCCCCTCATGAGCGAACATGCTCGTACCAGGTATGGACTCAACCTCGCTGCTGGCATCATGATTCTGGTCGGCTGGGGAGGTATGTTTGTGTTGGTACAGAACGTGCTACCGACTGCGGGGCCACGCTGGATATTCTTCATGCTTCTCTACATCGGCGTCGCAGGAACCTCACTGCCATTTATCCGGTTACTCAATACCCGCTTTGTCAACGAATACGTTCAGGACATGGTCATTTTACGGGAGAGTCTCTGGTTTGCACTCTACATCACAACCATTGCCTGGTTGCAGATTCCCCGCGTGCTGAACTGGACCATTGCTATTCTGCTGGCGATGGCAATCATCGTCATCGAGGCTTTCTTGCGCCTGCGCGAAGGATATTCTGAAGAGTAGACTCATTTTCTCCAACCCAGCCATGAAAGGATACACCCCATTATGAAGTCAGACCTGGATCATTTGATGCAAGAGCGTGGCATTGATGCCTTTGTCATCATCGGCACCGAGAATGACGACACCGACCGCAGTTACATCACCAACGGCGCCCATGCCAGCGCAACCGTCGTCAAGAAATACGGCCATGCGCCAGTGTTGATCGTGAGTGGTATGGAAGTAGATGAAGCCGCCAAAAGCGGGCTACAAGTCTACACTTTCCACAATTTCAAGCTCCCCCAGATCATGAAAGAACATGCAGGCAACCGGCGTGCGATCACGCGCGAATTCTATGGGAATATCTTCGACGAGTTTGAGATCAATGGACGTCTGGCTTTTTACGGAACCGGTAGTGTGATGCAGACCTGGAAGCGCCTGAACCACATCCAACAGGATTTTGCTGGCCGTATCGAAATCGTAGAAGATGAGGAAACTGACATCTTTCAGGTGGCGCGCCGCACAAAAGATGCCGATGAAATCACCCAATTACGCGAATCCGGTGCCAAAACCAGCCAGGTCCTGCGGGCTACCCGCGACTGGCTATCGACACATCGGGCCGCCGGAGATGCGGTCGTCAATAGCGATGGGCAACCGCTTACCATCGGTGATGTCAAGCTCTTTGTTCGCATGAGACTGATGGAAGCTGGGATGGAAGATACCGAGGGGATGATCTTCGCTCAGGGACGGGATGCGGGGGTGCCGCACAGCCGCGGGGAAGCAAACACGCCCCTCAAAGTCGGCCAGACCATTGTTTTCGATCTGTTCCCCCGGCCAATCGGCGGCGGCTATTATCATGACTCAACGCGGACATGGTGCCTGGGTGAAGCTTCACCTGAGGTCGAGGAGGCTTATCGCCTGGTGATGCATGCCTTCACCCAAAGTATGGAAGCCCTGACGGTGGGACAGCCAACCCGGGAGCTTCAGGAACTCGTCTGCGACATCTTCGAATCACACGGTCACCCAACACCGAAGTCAACGCCAGGAACCAGCGTGGGCTATGTCCACAGCCTTGGGCATGGTGTCGGGCTGGATATCCATGAGGCACCTGGTATTGGCAACTTCACGCCCAGCCAGGTCGTGTTTGAGACCGGGAATGTTGTGTCCATCGAGCCAGGGCTCTACTATCCGGAAAAGGGTTGGGGTATTCGCGTTGAAGACACGGTTTTCATCGATGAAAGCGGTCATGCGCAGAGCATGACCGACTGCCCATACGATCTTGTCATCCCATTGACAGGCTAGCGATAAGACTAGCCTGGATGTGTATCAGCCGCGAACAAGCGCTTGCCAGGTCAGCGTCAGGCAAGCGCCGGCTTTTTTGTTTCGGCCGTCCATAGTCTAGAGGTTGGTTACGCTATAATAGGCATCGCGAACCATACAGGACGCCCTGTCTGAGGAGAAAAGAGTTTATGCGCATCCCCTCATGGTTTCTCGTGAGTTGGGTCATACTCACTACAGTAGTGGCGATCGGTGGCGGGATCGTGACTTACAATCAGTCACGTGACCGCACACAAGAGCTAAATGAGATCGCACCGCTGGAGGAGGGTATCGATGCCTGGCGCACGGTCGAGCTTCTGGTCGGCTGGGATGAACCGGAACTGAGGGTTGATACCGATATCGCGACGCCAGTGATTCTGCAACCACAACAACTCCCTACCGATCCTCGCGCCGAGCCCACACCTGACGTCACATCAAATCCGTCTGGCGTCGGTGGCCAGGCTACAACAGCGCCAACCAGTGAGGCAACCACACCCACCCCGACGGACGGTAGTAGTGACATCGAAAACACCCCCACAGCGCCTGTTGTCGCCCCACGGAGTGACCCGCGCCGGGTGAACATCCTGCTAATGGGTATCGATCAACGAGAGGGCGAAGCCGGCCCATTTCGCACCGATACGATGATCGTACTAAGCTTGCACCCGGCCGCCAATAGCGGGGTGATGCTATCCATACCGCGTGATATATGGGTAGCGTATCCATCCGGTCTGGGCGAAGGCAAGATTAACAATGCGAATGTGATCGGCACCAATAATCAGTATCCCGGCGGGGGCCCTGAGCTGGCCAAACGCACCGTCCAGAGCTTCCTAGGGATTCCTATTCACTACTATATTCTGGTGAATTTCGATGCCTTCCTCACCATTGTGGATGCCATTGGCCCGATAGAGGTTTGCCCACCCCAACCAATCGATGACCCCGATTATCCTGACGGCAGCTATGGCTACAAACACGTGACCTTTCCCGCCGGTTGCCAGGATCTGGAGGGCGAGCGCTTGCTCGAATACTCTCGTACCCGTGCCACGGAAGGGGGAGACCTCGACCGCGCCGAACGGCAGCAGGAGGTCATTGTCAGTATACGCAACAAGGCGGTGTCGCTGGGTGGCGTGAGCAGCCTGGCTGACGAAGCAGCGGCGATCTGGGAAAGCGTCTACCAGAATATACGCACCGACCTCAGCTTCCAGGAACTGATCGAGTTGGCATTCACCGCCCAGCAGATTCCGCTGGACAATATTCGCCAGGAGACAATTGGCTATGATCGCGTCTACATCCGCACCCTGCCAGATGCGGATAGCACTGAGATTCTCGTACCCATCCCCAGTGATATTGCCGCGCTGGTGGCTGAGTTATTCCAGTAGTCGCTGCTGTTTTGGTCCTTGACAATCAACTGGGGAGGCGTTTACAATTCGGGCTATATTCGAACATTGCAAAGGCGTTGAACGGGAATAGTAGGCCAGTGTTCAAGCGAGCCGGAGATGGTGAAAGCCCGGCACAGTGCCACGAACACGCACAGGCGGCTGAACTCGCCCGGGAGCCATGTGGCTGAACCAAAGCGTAGGCCACATCGCGTTGCCAGCGTTATGGCAAATGAAGCGGATAGTCAGCACGGGCCCGTAGCTCAGCTGGGAGAGCGCTACAATGGCATTGTAGAGGCCAGGGGTTCGAATCCCCTCGGGTCCACACGATTATCAAATAGGGTGGTACCGCGGAAAAATCCTTTTTCGTCCCTTTTATGGGAATGAATGAGGATTTTTTATTTTCTTGGCCTAAGAGTTTTATGAAGAAATTGTATGAAGCTTTCCATTTAGAGAGAAGTACCCTTATAATGAAGGTAGAATTAATGTCAAAAGCCCCCTTGAGTTATGAGGAGCATACCAATGGCCGAACAGCGACAGCAGAAGAGCCTCCAGGATCGCCTTCGAGAACTTCTTGAGAACCTTGATAAGCTGCTGAAACCCATGCCGCAGGCTCCTCAACCCATTCCTGTAAAGGGAACCCGCCCCAAAGAATAGCAGAGGGGCACCTACACGGGGGAAAGGCCGGCAAGGCACCGGACCTGATCCTATCTAGCGACCAAGGACCGCGGCAAAGGGCTGCGGTTTTTTATTGTCTTGATCTCGCCATCTGTTTGCACACTTAGCCCAGCATCAGGAAGTCACAACCAGGAGAGAAATCGATCATGTCCGACCAGCCCAGAACGAAGGCAAAGCACTACGATCCAAAGTCAATTGAGGCCCACTGGGCCGCAAAGTGGGAAGAGGATGAACTGTATCGCGCCAAGGTGGACTGGAGCAAACCCAAGCACTACGCGCTGACCATGCTACCGTATCCATCGGGAGACCTGCATATCGGCCATTGGTTCCCGATGACACCCTCAGATGCCAGAGCACGCTATATGCGGATGCGCGGCTATAATGTCTTGTTCCCGATGGGCTTCGACGCATTCGGGCTGCCAGCGGAGAACGCTGCCGTCCAGCGCAATATTCACCCCGCCAAGTGGACCTACAATAATGTCGAGCGGATGCGGGGTCAGTTGCGCAGCATGGGCGCAATGTTCGATTGGACACGTGAAGTTGTCACTTGCGATCCCGCGTACTATCACTGGACTGAGTGGCTGTTCAAGGCCTTCTTTGAGGCCGGCCTGGCCTACCGAGGTGAGGCGTTGGTGAACTGGTCACCAACCTTGCAGACAGTTCTGGCCAACGAACAGGTTATCGACGGCAAAGATGAGCG
This sequence comes from Chloroflexota bacterium, assembly GCA_010092845.1. Taxonomy (GTDB): domain Bacteria; phylum Chloroflexota; class Anaerolineae; order Aggregatilineales; family J027; genus J027. The sequence continues at coordinate 904 of JAADYW010000211.1, read as the reverse complement.
AACGGGCCAGCCAGTGGTCCAGAAGATGATGGAACAGTGGTTCTTTCGTATCACCAAGTATGCAGACGAATTGCTGAATTTTGACCACTTGGACTGGCCCGAACCGGTCAAGATCATGCAAACCAACTGGATCGGGCGCAGCGAAGGTGCGCGGGTGACCTTTCATACCGAAGCGGGTGATCCAATTGAGATTTACACAACCCGCCCCGACACGCTATGGGGTGCAACCTTTATGGTACTGGCGCCGGAGCATCCGTTGGTCGCTCAAGTCACCACCGACGAATACCGTGAACAGGTCCAGGCCTACCAGGAGCAAGCTGGCCACGCCACCGAGATCGAACGCACAGCCGAAGACCGTGAGAAAACCGGTGTCTTCACCGGCGGCTATGCCATCAACCCGGTGAATGATGAGCGCATCCCGATCTGGATTGCCGACTACGTTATGATCACCTACGGCAGCGGGGCCATTATGGCAGTTCCCGCCCACGATCAGCGCGACTTCGAGTTCGCGCGTAAATTCGGCTTGCCGGTGCGCGTCGTGATCCAGCCTGAAGGCCAGGATTTGGATGGCGCTACGATGCCCGAGGCCTGGCCTCATGAAGGCGTCATGGTAAATAGTGGTGCCTTTGATGGAACACCGGCCACCACCGAAAAAGGCCGCAAGAATCCGGCCATCAACGCTGTGATCGATTGGCTGGAAGCCGAGGGCATTGGCAAAGAAGCCGTCAACTATCGCCTGCGGGATTGGCTGATCAGCCGCCAGCGTTACTGGGGATCGCCGATCCCGATGATCAAGCGTATTGATGGCAGTTATGAGCCAGTTGCGGATGAAGATTTGCCCGTCCTGCTACCGGATGATGTGGAGATGCGGGGGGTCGGGAATCCATTAGCCGAACATGAGGAG
>JAADYW010000210.1 GCA_010092845.1 Chloroflexota bacterium | reverse complement strand
TTATTGTATTGACCGCCTCCGCAAGAGGCGGCTTACCTGGGTTTCTATTGACGAGCCCTTGCCGCCCCATCCAGCTTTGGTCAGTGACAATAACGATCCCGAACAAAGCCTAGTGGATCATGAACGCAGCGTGCTCATTCAGGGCCTACTCAATGAGCTTAGCCCCGACTATCGCGCCGCTGTGATTTTGCGTTATTGGTATGACATGTCCTATGCAGAGATTGCTACGTCTCTGGAGACAACTGAAAGCGCTATCAAGAGCAGGTTGTTCCGTGCCCGGCAATCTCTCGCCGACAAGCTCGAAGCGCAGTCTATGACAATGAATCGCATAGACTAGAAGGTAGACCAAACGTATGTCTCGATTGGAACAACAGCCCGATCCGAATCGCGAAGAAGAGCAACTGGAAGGGTTCCAGGCCCACGGGAAACAAGAGGCTGAGGAAGCGCATCGCCGGTTGGCGATGTCGGACGATGAAGCTAATGCAACCCGTCTACAGCAAGTCGAGCATTTGCTGCGGAATGCGCCCCTTTTATCGGTCCCGATTGGCTTCGCCGATAGGGTTATCGCCTCACTGAAAGGACACGAAAACGGTCATCCACGTTATGAGGATGCGCTCGGCATTGTGCTCGGGCTGTCATTCGCCGCACTGATCGCTATCGCGGTGATGGGTACGTTGGCCCTGTTAATCTTTCAGGTCCTTCTGGAGACAGCGACCATTACAGATCTGGCTGAGGGTATCGGTGATGCCTTTGAGACGGTTATTCCAGTTGCCGGGATTACACTGGACCCGTCCGTGGCGATCCCTTTGGGCATACTCATCGGGATTGGCTTGCTGCTCTTCTCGGGCTATGCCGTCCGCGTCATACGTGGCATCGTCAAGAGCGGAGCCACGGCCTCGCACCACGAGGAAAGCAGGCACTAGATGTCCAGCAACAGGGCCACATCCAGCGTATAAGCTGTGTAGAGAGCCAGCAGGAACTGCTTGTAATCGCGGATTGATGTCGAATCATCAGGTGCTGGCGAATGCAGAAATGAATACTGCGCCACAAATTCCTCTGAGGCAATCTCGCCCCGTGTCAACTGCATGATCTTATCAGGGTCAAGATTATCCCGCGGAATAGCATGATAGAATAGCAACAACATCACCGCATGGGGCGGCTTGATCGGGCCAAGCTGGAAGGTCATCTCAAACAAGACATCGGCAGTGACATCCATTTCCGCATAGCGGCGCGCCAGAGTATCAGACGCCTCAAAATAGATCCCTTCATAGTCACGTAACTCACGGGCCTGGTCGCCCGTATAGCCAAACTCCTGCACCCCGCGCATCAACATCAGAAACAAGATGGGTTCAGCGATGCCAGGCAACTGTTCGAGGAGCCAGATCTCTGCCTCACGGCTGATCGGATAACTGATTGTTCCCAGGCAACCATAAGGACGGCCAGCAGCATTGGCGGGACACCCGACGCAATGGTGTTCAAGCTCATCGAGAATAGCAGCCTCATCCAAAACTTCTCCGGCAATCAATAGATCTGTGACCTCCATGCCATTGGCGCTACGCCGGGTCACTTCAAAACCGATCTCATTTGCCGGGCGGTGGTCACCTTGCTCGCGGTAAATAGCCACAACTTCCTGGGCTCGTGCCCGGTCCTTGAGCCGGTCTACAAGCCCTTCCGTCGTCAGCCGCTGCTTGGGAATACAGGCGTAATCGATCACGTAATCAATGCCCATTGCATATCCCTCACTATGGCAACGTATGGTGTGATACCCACACCTGGTCAGAGGAAATCGTAACCTGGCTGAAGCCCCCACCTGGCCGCGAGATTACGTTGGCCATCGAATCATTAGGGAAGCTAAACTCGTTAAAGGCAGCCACGGTGCTGCTCCACAGCAAACCTTCACGATAAACCGTGGCTGGAAAATGGACATGGCCGAAGAAACCACCGCAGATCCGCTGCTGGAAAGGCGCAAGCGCATCAAAGAGTGCCTGACGATTCTCAATCAGCATGTGGGTGTCAAGCCAGGCATTTCCCGTCTGGGCAGGCAGATGATGCAGGACAATTACTAGACGCTCAGCAGTAGATTGCTCGCACTGGCGGCGCAACCAGTCCAGTTGCCCTGTCTCCAGGTAGCCCTGAGGCTGTACCTTACCAAAGCTATCCAGCACAATGAACTCAAGGCCGTTGACAGCAAAACTGTAGTTAACGCGGCCCGTCCCAGGCGGCAGTCCCGACAGGTATTTCCGCATGGCATCCGGATCGTCATGGTTGCCGCGCGCGTAATATACGGGATAATTGAAGTCGGCCAGGATTTCCGCCGCCAGCCCCATGGCGTCCGGATCAGGGTCATACGTGACATCGCCGGTATGCAAGATGAAGGCCGGCACAAAGTGGGTTTCCGCGTTGATATGGCGGACCAACTGGCGTAATCGGTCGGCTGGCTTCTGCCCGTAGAGTTCAAAGGACTCATCAGGCCCAATATGGGTATCACTAATGTGTATAAAGCGGAGAGTCTCATGCATAGGATCAGAAGTCGCCTTTTGTGGATAAGTCTGCCATATGCGATTGGTTTTCACGTGGCCTAGTTTAGCAGCAGGACCTGATAAATCATAGAGGAGCAATGGTGATCAGCTTAAAGGACAAGACAGTCATCATCACCGGCGGGGGAACAGGCATTGGTCGTGGCATTGCCCTCGCTTTTGGGCAACAGGGTGCGAATGTAGTGGTCAGCGGACGCCGGAGCGCCCCGCTAGAGGAGACCGTGACCGAAATCCGCCGCCAGGGGGGACGCGCCTTAGCTTTTCAAGGAGATGTTGCACACGAAGAAGATGTTCAACGGCTTGTTAAGGGCACAGTAGAGCAATACGATGGCGTAGACATCCTCGTCAACAACGCTGGAATCGGCGGGCATGGCTTCATCCACGAACACGACATCGCGTTGTGGGATCAGATCATGGCCATCAATCTGCGCGGTCCCTTCTTGATGGCGCGCGCAGTCCTCCCCCTGATGCGGAAGCAATACTCTGGGCATATCATCAACATCAGTTCAGAAGGTGGCATTGAACACTATCCGGGCAGCGGTGCCTACGGAGTCGCAAAACATGCGCTCAATGCCCTATCAGAGTTCATCCAGCGCGAGAATCAATCGCATAACATCCGCGTAGATGCCATCTGCCCGGGAATGGTAGTCAGCGAGATGACCGAGGCGACACGAGGCCTCAATCATGACCATTGTCTCTCCCCCGAAGACATCGCCGAATTGGTTATCTGGCTGGTTACCCGGCGCCAGAACATCAAGATCGGAAGACCGATCCTGATCCAAACGATGCTCAATCCCTGGGAATCGTAAATACCAACGTGTTGAAGAGCATCACGTTGACCAGGTGCGCATGACCTGGCGCAGAATAGCGAATTCGCCGATATGATAGGCATTGTGGTCAGCAACAATCAGCACTTCACGCAGGATTGTGTAGCCCGGCGCGTGGGGCAAATCCGCGAGGAGGTCGGTTTCAGGATCTCCGACCATGCGCTGGAGGTCACGGAGATCATCCCGAAAAGCGGTAATGGTCTTCTCCCAGCCCTCAAGATCAGTCTGTGCATCCTGTGCAGGCCAATAGCCTGCTGGCCATTGTGGGGATACATGCTCAGGATCGCGTATGAATTCCAGGATATCGGATTGCGCAATCCGCATATGCTCCAGAAGATGCCAGGGGGTATAGGAGACATTGGGCGGCCGTTGATTGATACGATCCCTCGGGAAGTCATCAACTGCTTGATCGAAGCCGAGATGTGCATTGCCGCCCTGGAGCAGTTTGAGGAGCTGTTGGCGCAGGATAGTATCAGAGTTCAAAACAGAACCTCCGCTGTCAGTGCAACGATACGCCAATTGTAGCCCAAAAACGCACCTCATCCCACGCTGGAGACGAGGCACGCATAATGCCGTCTAGAGCCGCCGTTCAGTCCTCAATCCTGACCACACTGTAGAAAGCAACATGATTTGCGATGTTCGCTGCCGCGCTCTTCGGCTCAGGGTATGTCCAGGCGGCATTCTGCTTGATATCACCGTCCAGTTCAAGATCATAGTAGCTGGCAACACCCTTCCAGGGACACGCTGTGTGATGCTGTGTTGGCTTCAGGTAATCCCAATTGACCGCATCGGGAGGGAAATAATGGTTACCCTCCACTACCTCGGTATGATCGCTTTCAGCCAGCACTATACCATTCCAGATTGCTCGTGGCATCGCGATTTCTCTCCAGATTTCATGCCAATACTCTGCTGGAATGGAACGACCCATCAGGGTCCTTCTTACCACGAGTAGATTAGGGATTGGTGAAAACACTGTGGGCTAAGATTCGTGCAGCTCAACGGGCAAACCTTCAATGGCCATGATCTGGAGAGCATTGGTTGTGGGGCATGGGCCAGGCCGAAGCCGGTAATCGAAGACCATGCGGCCATCGCTAACATCTTCTCGGAAGTGATAGTTGGTGATGGCTTCAAACAATTCCGCGAGTTGCACCAGCTCAAGATCGTGGGTGGCAACCAGGCCCATACAATCCGCCCCCACGAGGGCCTGAATGTACGCTCGGCTACCAATCAGGCGTTCGCGGTTATTGGTCCCCCGGAAGATCTCGTCAATCATGAAGAAGACCGGCTGGGCATCTGCATCCTGGCAGGCGCCCAGCAAGCGTTTGAGGCGTTTGACTTCAGCATAAAAGTAGGAAATCCCGTCACTGAGCGAGTCGCTGATCTTCATCGAGGTATACAGTCGGAAACATGTGGTCATGAACTGAGCCGCATTGACCGGGGCGCCAGCGTAAGCAAGGACAAGGTTGACGCCAATCGTGCGCAAGAACGTGCTCTTGCCGGACATATTCGAGCCAGTGATGATGACAATCGCGCCTATTTGATCAAGCGCGAAGTCGTTCGTCACCCGCTGATCGTCTGGAATAAGAGGATGACCGAGCTGGGTAGCCCTGAAGTGTGGCGCATTCTCGTCGGTGACAGTCGGAAAACGGTAAGCCGGGTTTAGATAGGCGAAATTGGCCAACGATCCCAGTGCTTCGAGTTCGTACCAGGCATCCAACCAGGCCGGAATGCGGTCTGCCAGACGTCGTTTGCTGCGATTGAGTTGATAAGCAAAGAACAGATCCCACGGAATCGCCAGATTGACGAATAGCCAGAGTATCGGATTACCCTGAAGGCTGGACGCCGCCAGAATGCGCGTGACCTGGGCCAGATCACGGGAGGGTCGTTGGTGTTGATAGATGGCCAGGAGTGGCTCGAGCACAGGATCACGTTCGTTCTCAAGCTGCAAAAAGATCCCACGCAACCGGTCAACGGCATAATAGAGGCTGCGCGCGTTCTCCAGCAGTTCACTGATCGGTTGCCATTGGCGTCCCCAGTTGAGACCGTACAGCGTGAAAGTGAAGAGAAACAGGGGCGGCAACCCTGCCGACAAGCTCAGCAGCAGCAAGACGATGGTTGCCGCTGACAGTAGCGCGGCCAGTCCCAAGGGTTGGCGCAGTGACCCGGTGGCAGGGTGTTCTGCGAACCATTCCTGGACCTGATTGCCCCGCAGTCGGCGGCCAGTCCCCACAAGGCGAGCCTGGAGGGCTAATCTATCCCGAAATCGCGTTCGCATGGTCAGCAGGTCAATAGCTTGCTGCCGCAAAGTGACGCGCGCCGGGTCGGGATCGCTCGCGAGTAACCATTCACGGAGGCGCCCACTGCCTTCAAATGAGGTGGCGGTATCCATCAAGTGGTGTAGAGAGCGCGAACCAGTCAGATTGAGGTCGATCTCGAAGGGGTGATTGGCATCTATGTCATATTCTGGTGGCGCCGGGATATGCTCCCAGTCAAGAAGCATACGCGCACAATGGGCCCGTTTGATATCCTGCCAGTTCCAGTAACGCTGCAACGCGCGATCGACACGGCGATGAATGACGACAACACCCGAAAAGAGGATGATCGTCACCACGGCCAGAACTGCACCCAACACCAGAGCCAGCGAATAAAAGGCGATCAGGCTGAGCAAGAAGCCGCCAATGAAGACAGCAACACGTATCTGTGCGAACCGGCTGCTGGTGTGCTGTAAGCCCTGGCAGCGGTCTTCCAGTCGGTTGATCTGGCGCTGGATGACCTCATAACGGCGTTGTTTTTTCGTTTTTGGCATTGACACTCGCCTCTGCATATTTATAATGGATCATGCGCGGCGACGTAGCTCAATGGCAGAGCACCGGACTCATAAGCCGTAGGTTGCTGGTTCGAATCCAGCCGTCGCCACACCACCAGGCTCGAGGTAATCGAGTCTGTTTTTGTTTCTGCAAGTAAAGAACGGCCCGCCAGTGTATGGCGCGCCGCTCTCCCGGTAACTTCCCAGTAGACTGTTTTAGCCAGCAATAATCGGCGCGATCACAAGCGCGATAATCGCCAGCAGCTTGAGCAAAATATTCAGCGAGGGTCCAGCCGTATCCTTAAACGGATCGCCCACGGTATCGCCAACGACGGCTGCCTTGTGCGCTTCCGATCCCTTGTGCTCGCCTTCGATTTCGCCAGCCTCAATGGCCTTCTTGGCGTTGTCCCAGGCGCCGCCAGCATTGGCCATCATCAGCGCCAGCACAAAGGCAGATGCCAACGACCCCAACAGGATACCCACCAGCGTTTCACCCGCGACATAGTCCTCCAGGAACGTATCCTCGCCAACAACAGTCAGCAGGGCGACAACCAACGGTACACCAACCGCCAGCACGCCCGGGAAGATCATCTGGCGTAAAGCGCTCTGGGTGCTGATCTCTACACAGCGCTTGTAGTCCGGCTTGACTCCTTCGGCACCCTCACGCAGGCCCGGGATCTCGTTCAATTGGCGGCGGACTTCCAGCACAATCCCATTGGCAGCCTTGCCAACAGCGCTCATGGTACGGGTACTGAAAAGATAAGGGAGCATTGCGCCAAAGAGAACGCCCGTTATGAAACGCGGGTCAAGTGCCTCGACACCACCCAATCCGGTCGCGTCCACAAAAGCAGCGATCAAAGCCAACGCCGTCATTACCGCACTACCGATCGCGAAGCCCTTGCCCTCCGCCGCGGTCGTATTGCCAAGGCTATCCAGGGCGTCGGTCCGTTCACGCACGAAGCCTTCAAGCTCGGCCATTTCCGCAATACCGCCAGCATTGTCAGCAACGGGGCCATAGGCATCTGACGCCAGGGTGATCGCCAATGTGGACAACATACCCACCGCCGCTACAGCAACGCCATACAGACCCTCGAGTTGAACCGCCAGCAAGGTCACGATGATAACCGTGATAACCGGCCAGACCGTGCTTTCCATACCAACTGCCAGCCCCTTGATGATATTGACGCCGGTACCACTGCGTGAACTCTCGGCCAGGTCTTTGGTAGGACGTGAATGCGCAGAAGTGTAGTACTCAGTGGTGTAACCAATCAGGGCACCGCCAACCAGACCAGCCAGCGTCGCAATCACAACACCAAAACCCAGCCCCAGCGCCAGACCAATCACCAAAACACTCAGCGCGACCCCTGCCGTGGCGGCGTAGATACCGCGGCGAAGACTCCCCAGCAGTGTACTCATGCTCGCTGTTTCGCCATCCTTTGGATTGACACGGACGAGGAACGTCGCAGCTAGCGAAATAACAACACCGACGATTGCCACGAGCATCGGGAAGGCCTGCTTCTCCTCATTGACTAGCCCGGCCGCGATTACCGCTAGTGTCATGGCGGCAATCAAGCTACTGGCATAGCTTTCAAAGAGGTCAGCGCCCATTCCAGCGACATCGCCCACGTTGTCGCCGACATTGTCAGCAATGGTTGCCGGATTGCGGGGGCTGTCTTCAGGGAAATCCTCTTCAACCTTACCCACCAGGTCAGCACCGACATCCGCTGCCTTGGTGAAGATCCCGCCACCCACACGCGAGAAAATCGCGATAGAAGTCGCCCCAAAACCAAACCCGGCGAGGGCCTCGATATTCTCCTGCTCATCCGGGAGGGCAATAAAGATCAGAAACAAAATACTGATACCCAACAGTGCCAGGGCGACGACCATCGTGCCCATCACCGTCCCGCTAGCAAAAGCAACACGCAGGCCATCATTGAGGCTCTTCTGCGCAGCAGCAGTTGTGCGGACGTTGGAACGCACGGCAATACTCATACCCGCATAACCTGCGGCTCCGGAGCATACCGCCCCCGCGACATACGCAATCGCCGTCAGCGCGCTGAAATCTTCAAATAAGGCACTCAAAGCCGCCAGCAGGATGGTCACCACCACCACTACGACACCAATATAGCGGTATTCAGCATTCAAAAACGCGCGAGCCCCCTCCTGGATTGCAGTCGAGATCTCTTGCATATGCTCTGTACCGGCTTCTTCTGCCATGATTTTTTGTGTCGTCCACCAGGCGAAGGCGATCGCGCCCGCGCCTACCACGATTCCTAGAATCGCAACAATGATCATCTATGGATTCCCCTTTGACAGATGTTTTTATACACGCATCAACGCTATACTTTACAGTCAGGTTTCGTATTCTACCGGGTAAACACTGAATATCAATGGGAAAGTGAATTGTTGAACGACCCAGCAAAGGGAAGTCTATGGTAACCGCATTCTATTTTGAGCAACGTTCGGAGGAACACACGCTCGAAGGACATCCAGAGCATGCAGGACGGCTGACGGCGGTACACCGCCAACTTGAGGCCGACAATCTACTTACGCAATTGGTGACAGTCGGACGTCGAGAGGCAACGATAGACGACCTGAAAACCGTTCATAGTACTGCACACCTGGATTTGCTCGCCAGGACCGAAACCCTGACTACCCCAGCGATGCTGGGTCCAGACACTTATGTCCTGCCCACCTCATATGCCGTAGCCAGACAGACCATTGGGGGCCTGTTCAACATCATCGATCATGTTAGCGACGGCAAAGCCAGCAATGGTCTGGCGGCACTGCGCCCTCCAGGGCACCATGCAACGCCTTCACATGCCATGGGGTTCTGCCTGGTAAACAACATCGCCATCGGCGCACGCTATGCCCAACGCCATCACCAGATCGCACGTGTCGCGATTGTTGATTTTGATGTACATCATGGTAACGGCACACAAGATGCCTTCTATGACGATAGTAGCGTGCTATTCATTTCGTCGCACCAATCACCACTGTATCCGGGGACTGGCCATCTGAACGAGATCGGCCAGGGCGCCGGCGAGGGCTATACCATCAACATCCCCGTACCCCCCCGGACGGGTGATACCGCACTGACGACCTTCTACGACGAAATCGTCGTGCCTGCACTAGAGCGCTTCGCACCGGACCTGATACTCGTCTCTGCCGGGTTCGACGCCCATTGGCGGGACCCGCTTGCCAATCTCGAAGTATCGCTGACAGCCTTTGGCCTTGTGACCGAGAAACTCATACATGCGGCCGCGGCACTATGCGGCGGGCGCATCATTTTTATGACGGAAGGCGGTTATGATCTCGAGGTGATGGGCTATGGCGGCGCGAACCTGGCTCGAAGCCTGCTTGGCGTTGGCGAGGTGCAAGATCCAATCGGTGTTTCCGATGTCGATCCGCCGATTACTTCCCTCCTCGATCAGGTCCGCAGGTTGCATCATCTCTAAAAACAACTGGCGAGCCTGTCCCCACACAGAAACAAAGAGGGCGCCCTGTGGACGCCCTTCGATTAGCGCGGTTGCGTGCCTGACAGTCTATTCCAGCACGTCGTCATCGTACCCAGCAGGTTCCACCGGAATGGTGAAACTGAAAGTGCTGCCAACGCCAACCTCGCTCTCAACGTTGATTTCACCGCCGTGCATGTGAACCAGACGGCGGGTGATGTCCAGACCGAGACCAGTTCCGCCAGCCTTACGCGTTGACGATTGATCAGCTTGGCGGAAGCGCTCAAAGATGAGATCGAGTTTGTCATCAGAGATACCCATACCTGTGTCAGTTACCGAGATATGGATACTACCGTTTTCAGCCACAGCTCGAAGTGTAATCGAACCTTCATCGGTGAACTTGGCAGCGTTTGACAGCAAGTTGTTGCAGATTTGCTGGAGGCGGATGGGATCGGCCTGGATTTCAGGTAATTCGTTGTCAATCTGGAGGACCAGTTTTACCGTCTTATCCTTAACGAAGATCTGAGAGGTTTCGATAACGCTGTTGAGGAAGGGCTCAAGATCAACGGGCTGATACTCTAGCTCCATCTGGCCAGCCTCGATCTTCGCCAGTCAAGGATATCGTTGATCAAGTTCAGCAAGAGCTTACCACTGCCATGAATTGCTGTAACGTCCTCTTCCAGTTCTTCGTTCAGCGGGCCGTCAAGTCCATCGAGGATAACCTCAGCATAGCCGATGATGGAGTTGAGCGGCGTCCGTAGCTCGTGGCTCATACTCGCCAGGAATTCGCTCTTGAGACGGTCAACCTCACGAAGACGCTCAGCCGTCTGCAACTGCTCCTGATACAGTTCAGCATTGGAGAGCGCAATGGACAACTGGTTAGCGATGATATAGAGAGTATTCACCTGGTCATGGTTGAAGAAGTCCGGCATATCATGCTGGACGTCCAACACTCCGAGGACACGATCACCGATCGATAGCGGGATAGCAACTTCTGACCGTGTTGCGGGGAGCAATTCATTCGCCAGGTAGCCAGGCTCCTGCGAGACATCGTCCACCACAACAGCCTGCAACATCCGAGCGGATTGAGCTACAAGGCTACGTTCTGCGCTGAATGGGATAGCATGTTCGAGCTCAACCATCTGCTGCCCTGCTTCACCCAACCCAGCCCGCACGATCAGGCTGGCGCTGCTGTGGTCGAGCAGGTACACCTGAGCATGGTAGTAGCCAAAGGCTTCACAGAGGCGGTCAACAGTTGTATCGAGCAATTCATCCGGGTCCAACAACGCGGTGAGCTCCTGGCCAAGTTCACGCGCCATCAAGTCGCGTTGTTCAGCAAGACGCTGTTCGGTGATGTCACGGACGGCGAAGTAGACCATCGCTTCGTCGCGGTCAAAGACCGCATTCCAGGAGAACCAGCGATAAGTACCATCCTTGGCAAGATACCGGTTCTCGAACCGCAATGTGTCGTGGCCTTCTTCGAGCTTTCTGGCCTCAGCGAGGGTAGCCTCGAGATCATCGGGATGGACAAACTCGAGATACGGCACTGCCATTAATTCGTCCTGAGTGTAGCCAAGTGTCTTCTCCCAGGCGGGATTAATGGTCTTGAGATAGCCATCCATTCCGGCGGTACCGACCATATCGATGGAGGTGTTGTAGATACGGTCGATCTGCTCCTGAGCTTCCTGCACACGCTCGAATGCACGGGCGTTCTGGATGGCAATGGCGATTTGTCGGGCTAAAGTGGTCTTAATCTGAACATCTTCGTCAGTGAAGCGCCCAACTTCCTTGGATTGGACGTCGAGAACGCCGATTACAGTTTCACCCGTGAAAATCGGAATAGCCATCTCGGCCCGAGTCTCGGGTAGCAAGGGGTTCGGCAGGAAATCTGGTTCGCGTCGAATGTTGTTAACAATGACACCTTCGCCAGTTCGCGCAGCGCGGGCCACCAGGCTGCGCTCGTTACTCAACGCAATCTGGTGCCCAGAAGCAACCATCTTGGCGCCGGCTTCGCCAGCACCCGCCGCCAGCAGCAATCTCTCACCACTGTTGTCGAGCAGATAGACATGCGCGTGATACAGCCCAAAGCTGTCGCGGGTCAACTGGGAGAATGTCGTCAGAAGTTCATCCTGATCCAGGATGGTTGAGGCTACAGAGCTTACCTCAGCCACCACTTGGAGCTCGACAGCGCGTTTCTCGATTTGTTCAACGAAGATTCGGCTTTCCAGATAGGAGCTTACACGATTGACGATCGAAAGAATATGCGGTGTTTCTTCTGCCAGGAAGTCGCGTTCTTCCACATAACCAATGTAGACTCGGCCAGCTTCCTGACCACCGATACTGATCGGCTCGGATAGTTTCCAAGGTGTCTCGACCGCCCTTGGGTCTCCATAGATCGTGTTAGCATACTCGATTGCACTAACGCAGACCTCGGGATACTGCATCGAGGAGGGGATACGGTTGGCAACCCGGTTGAGATACTCATCCAGTTCGAGGTTTTCCTCACCGTAGGCCCCGATCTCTTGCAGGGCTGCCAGCTCTTTAAGGCGCTCACCCAGGTCAAAGCGCGCTTGCTCCACTTCCTGGAAGGTAAGGGCATTCTGCACCGCGACGGCAACCTGAGCCGCCAGGGTTGTCTTCACGCGGACATCTTCATCCGTGAAGCGATCAGTGATATCCGCCTGGACGTCGAGGACGCCGATCAGGTTTTCACCAGCGATCATCGGGATCGCCATCTCGGAGCGCGTATTGGCTAGTAAGGGATTAGGCAGAAAGCCGGGTTCAAGGGTAACATCGTTAACGATAACACCCTGTCGCTCACGGGCAGCACGGGCCACCAGGCTGCGCTCCCGATTGATGGGGATGGAACGGCCTTCCTGCACCATAATCCGGCCTGGTTCACCAGCGCCCGCCGCCAGAACAAGGTTCTCTCCGGTTTCGTCCAACAGGTAGATATGGGCGTGATAGAGTTCGAACCGCTCTTTGGTGAGGTTCGAGACATCGTTCAAAAGGCCCGTCACATCGAGGGTGGTCGCGGCTTCAGCACTTACCTGTGACACCGTCTCCAGCTCGATTGCGCGTTTCTGGGTGATGGTGAACTGCTGGGCATTCTTGATTGCAATCGCCACCTGCGTCGCCAGTGTCTGCTGGATCAGGATGTCTTCCTCGCTGAAGCGATTGTACTGGTCGGACTGCACATCGATCACACCCATGAGCTGGTCACCAACGACCATCGGCACCGCTAGCTCCGAGCGCGTCTCGGGCAGGAAGTCGCTGGGCAAGAACTCGGGGTCTAGCTCTACGTTGTTGGTCACAACACCCCGGCGATCACGGGCGGCATGGGTCACCAGACTCGTCTCATCGGACACATGGATAGTGTAGTCTGTACCGACATGACGGCAGGGCTGCTTGCCAGTACCCGCCAGCAGATGCAGGGTCTCCTGATCGTCATCAGCCAGGAAGATATGGATATGGTACAGATCGAAGGCCCCCGCTGTCAGGTCGGCGACCTCATGCAGCAGTTGCTCTGGATCGAGGATTGAGGAGACGCGCGCACCCACTTCAGACACCAGGGCCAATTCCTGTGCCCGGCGGCTCGATTGCTCGAATTGGCGGGCATTCGAAAGGGCCACCGCGATCTGTGCAGCCAACGTCGACTTGATCTGCACATCCTCCGCCGTGAAGCGGTTACGCTTTGAAGCCTGGACGTCGAGGACACCGAGCAACTCGTCGCCCAGCAGGATCGGGATCGCCATCTCTGCACGCGTTCGCGGGAGTAGCGGGTTCGGTAGGAAGTTCGGGTTCTTGCGAACATCGTTGACGATGACACCGTCCCGCTCGCGCCCCGCCTGGGCGACCAGACTGTGGGGATGATCGAGCGCGATGCTCCGTTCTTGCGCCACCATCGTATCACCGGCCTCGCCGGCACCTGCCGCCAGAACCAGGTTCTCGCCCTGATCATCCAGCAGGTACACATGTGCATGGTACAGATTGAACCGTTCCTTGGTCAGGTCCACCACCGACTTGAGCAGCTTGTCCGTGTCCAGTGTCGAGGTCGCCTCGGCACTCACCCGGGACACCGTCTCCAGCTCGGTTGCGCGTTTCTCGATGTTCTGCTGCGCACGGTACAAATCTGTGATGTCGCGCGAGAACCCCAGCACACCCAGCAAGTTGCCGTCGTT
>JAADYW010000209.1 GCA_010092845.1 Chloroflexota bacterium | reverse complement strand
GTACCAGTACTGGTCGCCATTCTGGGCAATGAAATGCGGCTGGCGAAGGGCTTCTTTCGCTTGGTTTACTTCTTGCCGACGGTGATTCCCGCTGTCATTGCGCTTCTGGTGTGGCAGCAGATCTACTGGATTGAAGGCGGTTACCTCAATCAGATCATGCTGAAGCTAGATTACGGTATCCAGCAGTGGCTCCAGGACCCAGAACTAGTGAAGCCTTCCATTCTTGTCATCATGACCTGGGGCGGATTCGGTGCTACGACACTGCTGTATCTGGCTGCTTTGCAGGATTTGCCAGTCGAGTTGTATGAAGCCGCGGAGATTGACGGGGCTTCGATGTTCGACCGTGTCCGCTATATCACACTGCCGCATCTGCAACCGGCGATGCTCGTGCTGCTCATCCTCCAGATTATCGGGGTTGTCCAGATCTTCCTGGAACCATTTGTGCTTACAGAGGGCGGACCCGGCGACGAAACCAAAACGCCGGTGTTTATCATCTACCAGAAGGCGTTTGGCAACTATCAGTTCGGGCTCGGTGCTGCCTGGAGCGTACTGCTAATCGGTATCCTGGCAATTTTCTCATTTGTTTATCTACGGGTCTCAAGCATGGTGGAAAACCGCAGCTGATCATGTACTGCTGCGGTTTGGGTAAGGTAAGTCGATGACGCAACTTGTTTCTCATCTTTCAAGACGCTCAATCCCGGATGGTATTGCCTTCGCATTGGGGCTGATAACGGCCCTGCTATTCACCATCCTACCCTGGGCCAGCGTGGTGAATACGACCTACCGTGGCACAGAACTACTAACCCGGGGTGACGGAATCCTTCAGATTGATAGGTCCCTGTTGCTGGCGGTTCCTATCGCGATCATTATCGTGCTGGGCAATGGCTTGTGGGGCATGTTCGATGACAAAGCCCGCCGGGTGACACCCTTTGGCACGCTGGCTGCTGGGGTGCTCGGTCTCAGCTATTATGCCAGCGTCTTTGCGGATCTAGAGAACACAACGCTCGACCTGGCTGCAAGCGGCTTCTGGCTAAGCCTCGGTATGATGCTACTCATGATTCTGCAAGTCTTTATTCCACGCCAGACCAAACTTGAAGATATGGGCTATAAGTTTGACGTTTTCACCTGGGCAACAATGCGTGCTGATGCCCTCGGCCGGAGCACTGGCCCCCTGTTGCGCCATTGGCTACGGCCGCTACCGATTGCCGGTGGCGGTATCTTCTTGGTATTGGTTCTCTTTGTGTTGGAGTTCCTGGGCACGGATGCAGCCGCAGCGTTTGTCCTTGTCGCGGCACTTATTGTATCCACCTACGACGTTCCGGATTGGCTCAAACAGTCGCTGAATGCGCTGATGTACGTAGCGATGATTGTCTTAATCGCGACCGTATTGAGTCCACAGGTCGCCATTGGCGCGGTGGCCCTCAGCATCGTAGCCGCGCTAGCTAGCCTCAATATCCTGCACGAGGTACCTGATGGCGACAACATCCGCTACGAGCTCTACGGGCTGGCGATCGCTCTGATTTACCTCATCATGGGGATGCTCGTCGGTGTGCAGCTCGGTGTGGCCCTGGCATCGCTGCTGAGCTTGCTGTACATCCTTAGCCTCAAACTACCAGCCCGCCAGGCAGGTATATTCTACGGACTATTAGGGCTTGCGGCGCTCTGGTTGGCATTGGAGATCCTTGGCCCTGAGTTAACCGCTGGCATCTTCGCTACTGGTGCATTCTTGCTGCTGTACAGTCCTGTACTGGACCGTTGGCTCGGGCTAGTGATCTTCGCGGGAGTTTGTATCGCTGCGGTCTACTTTGGGCTGACCTTCATCGGAGACCAGATCGGCAGCCGCGCGATCGGGGGCGTGGTTGGCCTCGTGATTTGTCTGATTCTCATCCAGCCCGCGGTCGGCCATAAGCGCGAGACCCTTGAGGAGCGACGCGGCCCCTTGGCCCGCGTCCGGCTGCCGGCGTTGTATATCAACCTGCTATATCCCTTATATATAGCCCTTGACGCCGCGATCCTCGTCTGGGCCAAGCCAATCGGCGAGCAAATTATCGACATCACAAAGCTCCTGATCGGCGATGAGCCAATTGATGAGCAGATCGCCAGTTTTCTGGACTCCATACGCCTGGGATTCATCGGACGCCTCCTGAGCGGCCTGGACCTCGGCGCGCTGAGTGATCTGATTGAGGAACAGATCGTTGTTGGGGTTATCGCTGCGTTGTTGGTGCTGATGTGGATGCAAGTCCGCGCAACCCGAAAGGAACGTGCCGGCCTCGTCGCCACCGCGCGACAGACAGATTGGCACATCAATATCATCTATATCGCGGTCTGTACCGGGATTATGCTCCTTGCCTATACCGTCATTTCCGAGGAGATCGGCAACCGCGCTTTCGGCATGTCCCTTGGCGTTATCACCTGTACCATCGTCTTGCAGATCGTCCCCGCCACGAACGAAGAATCCTGGGAACGCGGCTTGATCTCTAAGCTGGAGATGCAAACCTGGTATGGCCGGATGGTGTATCGCGTTCTTATGATCACGTTGCTGCTGCTGGCCGTGACTGTCCTGTTTCCTTTTGCCTTCACGCTGACTGCAGGCCTCAAAACGACGCGCGAAATCTACCGGTCCGGCCTGGTACTCTGGCCCGATAACCCGCTCTGGAATGTCTATCAGATCGCCTGGGATCGGTTCGATATTGTCCAGTTAATGCAGAACACGTTCGTTCTGGTCATTGGCAGCGTGTTGATGCAGATCGGTATCTCTGTTCTGGCAGCTTACAGTCTGTCGCGCCTGAAGCCGGCTGGCGGCAGCGTGATCATGCTGGGCTTTCTCATCACGTTAATGATCCCCAGTATTGCCTATCTCGTTCCTCTCTACGTCACCGCCCGTGATCTGAGCCTGCTGGGTTCGTATTGGGGTATCTGGTTGCCCGCGGGGGTCAACGCCTTTATGATCTTTGTCCTCAAGAGCTTCTTTGATAACTTGCCATCGGAGCTTTTTGATGCGGCCAAAGTCGATGGCGCGGGACCGCTACATATCCTGTGGTACATCGTGTTGCCGCTGTCGCGCCCGATCATCCTTGTCTTCGCGATTCTGACCTTTGTGAACTTCTGGAAAGACTTCCTATGGCCGTATCTGATCTTGCTCCTAACCCCAGAGAAGCAACCGGTCGCGGTCTATCTGTACCGCATTACAGAAACCCAGGCTAATATTCCAATGAACCAGCAGATGGCCGCCTACTTCATGGCGATGATCCCGCCGCTTTTGATCGCCATCTTCTTGCAACGCTACATGCGCCAGGGCCTTTCCATCGGCGCTGTCAAAGGATAAATCGACCCAATGGCAGAAGATAAGCCGATCGTTCATCTGGTTTGCACGGCCCATCTCGACCCGGTCTGGATGTGGGGCTGGGAAGAGGGCGCCCGCGAAGCAATTTCGACGTTTCGCACAGCGGCTGACCTGCTGGATGCTTTTCCGGAGTTTGTGTTCAACCATAATGAGAGTCTGCTCTACGCCTGGGTAGAGGAATACGATCCGTTCCTATTCGCCCGTATCCAGCGCCTGGTCGAGGATGGGCGGTGGAACATCACCGGCGGCTGGTACCTCCAACCCGACCTGAATCTACCTGGTGGTGAATCGCTGGTCCGGGTGATTCTCTTGGGGCGGCAGTACTTCGCGGAGAAGTTTGGTCTCAAGCCACCCGTGGCCTACAATTTCGACTCATTTGGCCACCCGGGGAGCTTGCCCCAGTTGCTCCGCCAGTCCGGTTTCGACTACTATATCCACTGCCGCCCCATTGACACGCAGATGGACCTGCCGGCGCCGTTGTACCGCTGGCGGGGTATCGACGGCACCGAGATCATCACCTTACGGCCCAATGCTGGCTGGTATGGTACGCCCCGCCCCGGTCAGGCTCAGGAGCAGGCCCACAATGGCATCCGCCTCGCTCGCGAGACAGGCCGTGATGTACTCGTCACCTGGGGGCTGGGCGATCATGGGGGCGGGGCCACGCGCCAGGATCTTGCGGCCTTTCGCGCGATCCTGGACGAGTTCCGTGACAGTGATGTGATCGTCCAACACAGCACCCCAGAAGCCTATTTCCAGCGCGTCGCGGCTTTCCGCGAGGACCTGCCGGTGCAGTCAGGCGAACTCCAACGCACTCTGATGGGAACGTACACTTCTGTCGCGCCGATCAAACGCCAGATGCGCGAAGGTGAGAGCCTCCTGGCCTCGGCAGAACGCTGGGCAGCAACCGCGTGGTGGCGCCTCGGCTGGGAATACCCTACGCAGATGCTGGCCGACGCCTGGCAAGCCCTGGCTTTCAATACCTTCCATGATATCCTCTGTGGCTCGCTGCTGGAGGAAGCGATTCCCGGTGTCGATGATCGCTATGGCTACGCCCACGATATCGCACGGCGCATCATCGTCAAGAACCAGCACGCCTTGCTCCCCAATATCGCGCCGACGCCAGATACCATTCCGGTCTATGTGCTCAATCCTCACGCACGGCCGATGCGTGCCCCAGTGGGACTGAACTTCCTAAGCGCCTATGGCCCGCCACCCGAACAGCAGCCGTTTGTGGTCTACGCTGATGATGGCAAGCCGATCCCGAGCCAGGATCGTGGAGGGTCATCGACTATTCTTGACGAAGGCACCTGGCAGCCCTTCGCGGGGTTCATAGCTGAGGTACCTCCACTGAGTGCACGCCGCTACGAAATCAAGTTTACTGGGGCGGCGGCCGATTCTGCCGCCAAGGGTGGCCTCAAGGTGACAGAGGACGACGCCGGGGTCCAAGTTGAGACACAGTGGTGGCAGGCGTCCTTCAGCCGCGAGGCAGCCGCGTTGGTCTCACTCACGCATCACGCCAGCGGTCACGAGCTATTGACGGCGCCACTCCAGCTTTTCGCCATGCAGGATCAAGCGCATGCGTGGGGCGGTGAGAATAACGCTATCTACAACGTGCCGGTCAGTCCCCTGAACGCACTTAGCGCCAACGAAGTGGGCGACTTCGTTGGTATGGAGGGGCGCACCGGGCCCGCGCTGCGTATTATGGCCCAGGGTGACGTGTGGGTTACGGTCGAGTGCCTGGTCGGCTGGCAGCACACCCGCGCCAGCATACGCTATACGCTATATACTGATCTCCCGCAAATCGACATCGATACGCGCGTCTACATGCAGGCCCGACGCAAGATGATCAAGCTGGTCTTCCCGCTGGATCTCCCTGCCGTCAAGGCGTTTTGCGAGGTACCCTACGGCGTGGCCGAACGGCCGGCCGATGCCACCGAATATCCCTATACCCGCTGGGTGCGGCTCGAGTCTTCTGTCCTGACAGTTGGTATCGCCAACAGCGGGCAGAACGGCCTCGATGTCGACGGCAGCGGCAGGCTTGGCCTGAGCCTCACACGTGGTGGCACGCATTGTAGCTGGAGCGAGGAAGATGTCCCGACCGAAAAGTCTTACACATTTATGGACCAGACGCAAATCGATACCCGTTTCCGGCTGGTTGCCGGTGAGGATCCGGTCCAAATAGGCTCTCAACTTATTACAGCGGCGCTTGAACTCAACCAGCCGTTGGAACGCTTCTTCGTCTATCACCCACCGCAGTTGCCCGAACACGCCCCTGCTCAGCCAGCGCCATTTCTCTCAGTCGAGCCGGAATCGGTCATTCTCGGCGCGCTGAAAAAGGCCGAAAACAGTGACGCGCTGATCATTCGCCTGGTCGAGAGTAATGGGCAGACCGTTGTCGCGACTGTCACCCTCGAAAACGAGGCCCCGCAGGCCCTTGACTTTCGTCCCTACGAGATCCGTACATTTATTGTGACGCGCCATGACGGCCAGGTGGACTGGCAAAGCTGCAATCTACTAGAGGAGAGGTAGGCACTGCGCCGATGTTCAGGCAACGAACCTGGAACCGGAAGCTACTCCAAGCGCATAGCGTTGATATGCGCCAGTTCGCTGGTGCCCAGCCTGCGGTGCTCCCCAACGGCATGCGCTTTATCCAGGCCTACAACACCAGCGGACTACGCTTCAGCGTCCTGCCAGATCGCGGTCTGGATATCTGGATGGCGGACTACCGAGGGGTTCCGCTAACCTGGCTTAGCCGTGGCGCCCCGTACCCCCCAGATTTCGGCCAGACTTGGCTGCAACAGTTCAATGGCGGCTTGCTGACAACCTGCGGCCTGACCCATGTTGGCCCGCCTGAACGCCAGCAAACGAGTGATTCACGCGGCGGGATCCACGGCCCGTACAGCCGCTTGCGGGCTGATGCGGTTACCTACCAGAGCGGCTGGACAACGGCTGATGCGTATCACGTTGAAATCGCAGCCGAGATCGCCCAGGCGGGCCTTTTCGCCGAGCAACTCGTCCTGGCCAGGACATATGCCTTTAATTTGACGGATCCCGTCGTTCACCTTACGGATACCGTCACCAACCTGGGCGATACCGCCGCACCGCTGATGGTTCTCTACCACGTCAATCTGGGCTATCCCCTCCTCAGTGACGGAAGCCAACTGCTTGTCAGCAGCACCGTCTATCCTCGTGACGACACCGCGCGGGCCGGTCTGGCCACATGGGACACCTACGCCTCAGCAACGCCAGGCTACACAGAGCAGGTATTCTTCCATCACCTGAAACTGAGCAATAGTATCGCCCGCGTGGCCCTGGTAAATGGCGATTTCGGCCTTAGTCTGGAATGGGACAGCCGCCAAATGCCGTACCTGTCTCAGTGGAAATACACGCGCCAGGGGACCTATGTCGCGGCACTAGAGCCAGGAAACTGCATTCCTGAGGGCCAACATGCGGCACGCGAAAATGGCCGTCTCAGGATGCTCCAGCCAGGTAATACAGCTTGTTTCCAGCTGCGTATCGCCGTCCTGGACAGCGCGGAAGCCGTAAATGCACTACGTGCCGCCATTAACGAAGAGCTCCACCAGGGCGCACCGATTAGCGCCTGCAAGCTGGACGACTACGCTTGATAGTTGGTAGAAAGGAATCGTAGTAAGATGGCAATGACCCGCGAGCAACACAACCGGTACCAGCAACAAGCCCGCGGCTATTTTGAGCGCGCTGGCATCGTCCTGACAGATGAGGAAGCTGCTGGCATCGAGATCGCCGATTTCGGGCTGGATGAGTTCGAGCAGACCGGGCTGGCGCTGGTAACCTACGTCAATACCGATCGCGTCTGTGCCAAGGAGCTAATCCTCCTTCCCGGGCAGACCTGTCCTGAGCACCGCCATCCACCTGTCGGCGGCCAAGCGGGCAAGGAAGAGACTTTCCGTTGCCGCTGGGGCCATGTCTATCTCTATGTTGAGGGCGAACCCACGCCAGCCCCGGCCGCCACCCCGCCCGATCACCGTCGCGAGACATACACCGTCTGGCACGAGGTCATCCTGAACCCGGGCCAACAATACACGATCTATCCCGATACGCTCCACTGGTTTCAGGGGGGGCCAGAGGGAGCCGTTGTGTCGGAGTTCAGCACGCGTAGCACCGATGAAAACGATATCTTCACCGACCAGGATATCCAGCGCGCGCCGGAAATCGTTGACTAGACAGGGTAAACGCCGTGACGGGTACATTTGACGTGATTGTCAGCGGACATCTCTGCCTTGATCTTATCCCGGAAATGTCTACGGTCCGCCTGGCTGATATGGCCATGCCAGGCCAACTCCTTGAAACCGGTCCCATTGGGATCTCCACCGGCGGCACGGTGTCGAATACTGGCCTGGCGCTGCATCGGCTAGGAGTCAATGTCGGGTTGATGGCAACTGTGGGCGATGATCTTCTCGGCAGTGTTATCCGAGCCTTTCTAGACCAGCGTGATCCGCGTTTGGGCGAGTTGTTGGCCGTCCAGCGCGGTGGGGCCAGCTCCTATTCCGTTGTACTCTCGCCTCAGGACACGGATCGGGTCTTCCTGCACTGTACCGGAACCAATACACACTTCAATGCAGACCATATTGACTTCGATGTGGTCGCGCACGCCAGGATCTTTCATCTTGGCTATCCTCCCTTGCTGCCGCGCATGATAGCGCAGAATGGCCAGGAAATGCGGTCGATCTTCCAACGGGTTCAGGCTAACGGCACCTTGACGTCGGTCGACATGGCGCTACCCGATCCCGGCGGCCTGAGTGGCCAGGCAAATTGGCCAGCGATTTTGCGCAACACATTGCCATATGTCGATATCTTCTTGCCCAGCATCGAAGAGATCATCTTCATGTTGCGCCGCCCCGATTACGACACCTGGCGCGGCGATGTGTTATCGCGTATCAACGGGGCTTACTTGCGCGATCTCGTACAGGAACTCCTGGAGATGGGCTGCACGGTGGCAGGCTTCAAACTGGGCGAGAGAGGACTTTATTTGCGTACAGCGCAGGATGTAGAGCGTCTGGGTATTGTTGTTGATACCAAACAATGGGCGGCCCAGGAACAGTGGGTACCCGCCTTCGGTACGGATGTCGTCGGGACCACCGGCGCGGGCGATTCAGCCTATGCTGGGTTCCTGGCAGCACTCCTGCGT
>JAADYW010000033.1 GCA_010092845.1 Chloroflexota bacterium | reverse complement strand
TCGTGCGTGCCAGCCTGGTTGAAGCTGGCAGCCATGACCGGATTGTCTTTGACGCGGGGAATATGATGCGTTCAGCCGGCCAGCTCGAACTCGACGTGCGGGTACTGGAATTGCCGGCCGGTAAGGATCCTGATGAGTTCATCCGGGCATCAGCAGCAGAATGGCCAGGATTGGTGGAAAAAGCCCGGCCATTGGTGGATTATGTCATCGATATTGGCACGCGCAACCTCCCGCCTGATTCAACGATTCAGGAACGTGAGCGGGTGGCAAGGCAACTACTTCCCCTGCTCACCGCCACTGAGAACAACCTGCATCAACGCCAGAACGTGCAGCGCTTAGCAATTCGCCTGCGTATCCCTGAGCCTGAGTTGTTGCAATGGGCTGGTGCCTATCGCCGGGATCAAGCGCCCCACCGCTCAGCAACCCATCAGGCAGCCGCCGCACCCCACGCCAACGGCCGCCCGAGTGGGCCAGCCCGGGAGCGCTATTGCCTGGCAACGCTTTTGAAGCAATCGCACTGGCTATTTGAAGCCAACCGGCTTCTCCGTGAGTTGGCGGCTACCGATGACGCGGCGGCCCCCCTATTAGCGCCGCTACAAAATCAAGATTTCGGCCGTGAGGATCATCGCTTTCTTTTTGGCTTAATCGAGACTGCGTCTTTTGACGGCGCACCTGATATACTATCCACTATCGAGAAAGAAGCGCCGGATGAGATCATGGATCTCGTCGAGGAAATCTATCCGGAGGGTCACCTCGAGGCATTCCGGCATCGGGTATCGGCATTGCATGCAACCGAGTTAGCGAGCATCATGCAAGATCACGGGCGTGGGAATGACCCACGCCATCGCTCTCAGGAGGAGTTCCTGAAAACGATCGTCTCCCTACGTCTGGAGCGCTTAAAACGGGAACGAACTGAACGCTATTTCTTTGTGAATCTAGGTGGCCATCTGCCCGATGAGGCTGGTTCGGAGCCCGAAGAAGATCAGGCGCAGATGCGAATGTATACGCGGGCACAACGGATTCTGGAACAAGCGCTCCGGGATTTGAACCACCGGCGCCAGAACCTATGAATGCCGTGGCTGTTCCACTGTCTGTCTGCATACGATAATCTCAAAGTAGGTAATACAGAAAATCGATGACTGATCGACCTGTTTCTCACGAGCAGCTTGAAGCACTACTAAAAAAAGGACAGCAATCCAAGGAACTCGCTGAGTCTGAGGTGAAGGACGTCTTTGGCGATCTGGAGAGTCCCGAAGCTCTGGCGTTTCTCGAGCAGCTTGAAAAGCTGGGTGTCGTGGTGATTACGGATATCGAAGATCTGGAAGATGACACTGATCTTTCCGGTTCAATCGACGAAGGCAGTGATGACGACGAAGAAACGGATGACAACCCAGAAGAGGAAGAGCTAGAGCTCCAGGAAACATTGACCGAACTCGGGATCGCCGACCGTTTGGCCAGCGATACTGACGACACAAACAGCAGCAGCGATGACGATTTCGGTGCCGATGATGTCATCGCACTGGCTGACGACCCGGTGCGCATGTACCTGAAAGAGATCGGTCAGGTTGAACTCCTGGACTCAAATCGCGAGATGTGGCTGGCAGTGCAGATCGCTGCTGTGGTGTTCTTGAACCAGACAGTCGAAACGCTGGTGGATGAGGACGAGCAGGCCGAAACGGATCCATTGACTATTCTGGTCGCCCTGTATCGCCATATCCTCGAGAACTGGTATCAGGTGCAGGACTACTTGCTACGTATTGACGTGGAGTTGCCTGATCTCGAATTGTTGGGAGCAGAGGCCATGAACCTGCGTCATACGTGGGACGAGGATGCCCCTTCGTATATCCGCTCTTTTCTCTTGCAAGGTGCCTGGGGTCGTGACGACGGCTGGAACCGCTTGGCCAGCAACTTATTTGAGGTAATGCATGCTTTCTACCTGATACCGGCTGAACTCCAACAGAAGATCCTCAGCAGTTATCGCGTCAACGGTGACCCGGCGGATACCGAGGCATTTATTGATTGGCTAAAGGCCGACACCGACTACTACTCTGACCGTGGCGGCGAGGAGTTCACCAGCGCGATGTTCCGGGGAAATCAGGCGGCCGAAATCTTAACCCGGGCCAATCTTCGCCTGGTGGTGAGCATGGCCAAGCGCTATATCGGGCGCGGTATCAGTTTTCTGGATTTGATCCAGGAGGGAAATATTGGCCTGTTGCGCGCTGTCGAGAAGTTCGATCATACCAAAGGGTATAAATTCAGCACGTACGCGACCTGGTGGATCCGTCAGGCGATAAGCCGCGCCATTGCCGACCAGGCGCGTACGATCCGTATCCCGGTTCACATGGTTGAGACCATCAACCGCTTGATGCGCATCCAACGCAAGCTAATCCAGGAGCTGGGAACCGAGCCAACTATGGAGCAACTGGCATTGGAAGTCGGCTTCCTGTCGGACGAAGAGGCTCTTGAAATCCGAAACCAACTCGAAGATGGCCAGAAGCTCGATCCGGGCCTAAAACGCAAGCTCCAACGTGCGGCCAGCAAGGTCCGTCGCATTCTCCGCATTTCGCAGGAGCCAATGTCCCTGGAAATGCCCGTCGGGCAAGAGGATTCCAGCCTGCTGGGAGATTTCATCGAAGACGATAAGATGATGAGCCCGGTCGAAGCGGCAGCCCGCCAACTGCTCAAAGAGCAGCTCCGCGGGGCATTGGGGATTTTAAACGACCGTGAGCGTGAGGTGTTGGAGTTACGCTTCGGCCTAAAGGATGGCAAAGAGCATACACTCGAAGAAGTCGGCCAATATTTCGGTGTAACCCGCGAGCGCATTCGCCAGATCGAAGCCAAGGCCCTCCGCAAACTACGGCATCCCAACCGTAGCCGACCGCTTCGGGATTATTTGGAACTATAGGATCCACGTATGGAACGCCGGCTATATCCTCCTTCGCGTGCGGCGCGTAAACAGAACGTTCCCCTTGATGCCCGTTCCATGCGCGAGGTTGGCTTAGGGGTCGGTGCCCAGTTTTTCGTTTTCAGTATCGCCTTGTTTCCTCTGGTCGGCCTGGTGATTGGGTTCTACTATTCCTCGCAGGATCACTACGGAACCCGCTCACTGGGCCGTACCCTGCTTGCCTACGCCTTTTTGCTGCATTTCGTCTACTTCTGCGTCGCTTGCCCGCTGCTGTTCTACCTAGCACTTGCTTGAGTGGCAGGCTCCGTCACATTCCACCGGCGGCTCGTTAACAAACTCATCCTGGCTGTTGAAGCCCTTTCCTCCCTCCGATATAATTTGCGGACTTTATCCGGCCACTGCTAACCGTCAAGCTGTGAGCGAAACTGCGAGGTTTTATATGGCTCATTCTCTGTCGATGCAAGACGTTATCATGAAGCTCCACACCTTCTGGTCAGAACATGACTGTGTCATCTGGCATCCTTATAATGTTCAGGTTCCTGCCGGGACCAATAATCCGGCCACCCTATTACGAGTTCTGGGGCCAGAGCCTTGGCGGGTCGGCTATCTGGAACCCAGCATCCGTCCGGATGATGGCCGCTTTGCCGAAAACCCGAACCGGATGCAGCAGTTTATGCAATATCAGGTGATCCTAAAACCTGACCCCGGCAATCCCCAGGAGCTGTACCTGGAAAGCCTCAAGCAGCTTGGTATTGACCCGCGCCAGCATGATATTCGCTTTGTTGAAGACAATTGGGAAACACCCGCCCTGGGCGCATGGGGCCTTGGCTGGGAGGTCTGGCTTGACGGGCAGGAGATCACGCAGTTTACCTACTTCCAACAGGCGGGTGGCCTGACGCTTGACCCGGTGAGCGTGGAGATTACCTACGGGTTAGAACGTATCGTGCTCGCTCTGCAAGGCGTCGACACAGTGTGGGATATTAACCTGACACAGGGGCTATTCTATGGGGATATGTTTCGCCAGCCGGAAGTGGAACACTGCGAATACTACTTCAACATCGCAGATGTTGATGGCCTGCGGCGTACCTATGACACGTATGCCAGCGAACATCATCGCGCCCTGGAAGCAGGGGCACTAATCCCAGCTTATGACTACGTGCTGAAGTGCTCGCATCTGTTCAATATTCTGGATACCCGGGGGGCCATCGGTGTCACAGAACGCGCTGGCTATTTCCGCCGGATGCGCGAAATGACCTTAAGTGTCGCCCGCGCCTATCTGGCACAGCGCGAGGAGATGGGGTTCCCTCTCATCGACCGCATGCCGCACTGGCAAACTGATTTTGACATTGAGCGCACGTTCACCTCAGTCCCCAGGGCGCCAACCGTTGCCAGTGATTTCCTGCTCGAGATCGGTGTCGAGGAATTGCCGCCCGATGATGTGGATGCGGCCATCGACCAGTTGACGGCCAATATGCAGGCCCTACTGACCGGCCTTCGTCTGGCCCACGGGGATATTCATGTCATGGGAACGCCGCGCCGGTTGGTCGTGCATGTCAAAGAGCTGGCAACACATCAGACCACGGTATCCGAAGAGGTAAAAGGCCCCCCCAAAGATCGCGCCTATGACGCAGATGGACACCCCACCAAAGCCGCTGAGGGTTTCGCCCGTAAGCAAGGTGTTCCGGTTGAGGATCTGCAAGTCAAGTCAATTGACAACGGTGAAGACGTCGTGGCCCAGGTGGAGCACATAGGTCGGCCGGTGACTGAAGTGCTGACGATGCAGTTGCCAGACCTTGTGCGGGGCCTCAAGTTTGACAAGTCAATGCGTTGGAACGACAGTCGAGTCAGTTTTTCGCGACCGATTCGCTGGCTCCTGGCACTCTACGATGATCAACTCTTGCCATTTGAGTTTGCCGGCATATACAGCGACAAAGTCACCCGCGGGCTCCGGCCACTGGGATCACCTTCGCAGTACATCACCAATACAGCGGCCTACTTTGAGGCCATGCAAGAACAAGGCATCGTCTTGGATCCCGAAGAGCGGCGCCGGATCATCCAGACCGATGCGGATGCGCTGGCTGAGGAAGCCGGCGGGCGCATCCCGGCTGATCCTGGCTTACTGGATGAGGTCATCCATCTGGTTGAACAACCGACAGTGTTGCGCGGCAGCTTCGACGAACGCTTCCTCGAGCTACCGCGTGAAGTTCTGGTAACCGTTATGCGTAAGCACCAGCGCTATTTCGCGGTCGAAGATGCCAATGGGGATTTGTTGCCCTATTTCATAGCGGTGCGCAATGGCGACCGTGAGCATCTAGATCTCGTGACGAAGGGCAACGAACATGTGCTGGTGGCCCGTTTTGCCGATGCCCGGTATTTCTACGAGGCCGATACTCAGCAGCCGCTAGAAAGCTATCTCCCGCGCCTGAGCACGTTGACGTTTCAGGAAAAACTGGGGTCAATGCTGGACAAGAACCAGCGTGTGCATGAGATGGTCCCGGCATTTGCCCGCCTGTTCGATGCGGCCGAGGATGTCGTCCCAGTGGCAAAGCGGGCGGCCCATCTCGCCAAAGCTGACCTGGCGACCCAGATGGTGGTCGAATTCACCTCCCTCCAAGGCGTAATGGGGCAAATCTATGCGCGGAATTCTGGTGAACCTGAAGAGGTTGCAGCGGCGATATTCCAGCATTGGCTGCCCCGCAGCGCCGATGATAACCTCCCCCAGGGCGCAGCGGGGGTCATGCTGGCATTGCTGGACCGTTTTGATAGCCTGGTCGGCCTGTTTGCTGTCGGGTTGGCGCCGACAAGCAGCGCAGATCCTTTTGCCCTGCGCCGTGCTGCCCTCGGCGTGATACAAATACTGCTGGACCAGGAGCTCGAACTGGACCTGCGCGAGGCAATCGATATGGTAGCCGGTTACCAACCTGTGCCAGTGAGCGCTGAGGCCAAGTCCGAAGTACTGGACTTCATCGGAGGACGCTTGCGCGTCTTGATCGATGAGCAAGGCTATCCTCACGACATTACGGAGGCGGTACTGGCCGAACAACGCCACAACCCAGTGCGAGCCCGCGAAGGGATCAAGCAGTTACAACGCTGGACCCAGCATGAGGATTGGGAGAATATCCTCGACACCTATGCGCGCTGCGCCCGAATCGTGCGGGATAAACCAACATTTGATCTGCATGCGGAGCGATTTACTGAGAACGTTGAGCGCGAGCTTTTTGCTGCCTATCTGCGGGTCAGCAAGAGTCTGCATCCGATCATGCACAATGTCGATCGATTCCTGGCACAGTTCACCACCCTCGTCCCGCCGATCACGGCTTTCTTCGACGAAATCCTGGTGATGGACGAGGATCCGGCTATTCGCGAGAACAGGTTGGCCCTGCTACAGCATATCGCGGCCTTGGCCAAGGGCCGCGCCGATATGTCGCAGCTACAGGGCTTCTAGACAGTACCCACGCCCCAACGCAAGCTATCAGGGGGCCGCCTCGATGAATGAGAGCGGCCTTTTTGATCCTGGAATCAGTCGCTGATATTGAACGTTTCGCGTTGTTCATTGGAGAGCGAACGGGTCTGGCAACAGCTCTGGGCTGTGGCGATGAGCTCCGCCGTTTCGGGCCAGGCGCGCCAGACTTCGACAATCCCGCTGCGGCCCGCACTCAGGATATGTGTACCGTTCCCATCGAACGCCGCCTGGAGAACGCTGCCGCTGGTCACGAAACGGTTCAGCTCGACGCCGTCGGGGCCATGCCAGACGCGCAAACGGCCGTCCAAGCCCCACGAGAGCAAAAACTGGGAGCCATTATGAGCATACCAATCGACCCCCTGCACAGCATTGTCGCCGGCGTGACGGAAGACAAGATTGCCGTCTAGGTCCCAGACGAAAACATCCGATTCGATGGGAACAGCGATGTAGCGTTCATCCGGACTGAAGGTCACCATATGGCGGACCGGGAAATCCCCCGCACCGGTGAAGAATTGAAGGATTTCGCCCGAATCTGTATCCCATAACGTGATGTCACCATTGAACCCCCCACTAAGCAAACGCGCGCCATCGCTGTGCCAGGCTAGGCGGACGGGTTGGCGCTCGTTAGTGAGGCGGCGGACGGGTTCGAGAGTTGATGCACCCGGCTCATCGGTCAGGTCCCAGATTAGGATCATGTTATCGGCGCCGGCGGTAGCAAGTTTCCCGGCCCCATATTCAGCCGCATGATTGACCGCCGCCGTGTGGCCCGTCAATTGGCTCAACAGGTCCCCAGTAGCTGGGTCGAGCCAGCGTATGTCGCCATCAGGGTGGCCAACAAATAGCCCTGAGGATAGCCAGAAGACGCCGCCGGTGGCGATGGGGCCCGGTATCTCGTATAGCAGTGTCTGAGAAGCGACATCCCACATCTGCCCGCCTTCGGCCTCGCTATAGGCGAACACTTGTCCACCATCCGGACTCCAGACGAAAAGCGGACGATCATATGCATCGACCGTGAGGGTGATAACGTCTCCGGTATCCAATGACCAGCGCCGGGCTGTACCATCACGTCCCGCCGTGACGATAGTGCTATCGTCCAGCCACTCAGCAACCCGGATTTCGCCCCGATGGCCTTCAAACGCTGCCACCAGACCGTTGCCTAAGGGCGTGCCATTCGCATGGAAGACTTGCCAGCGGCGCACTGTTCCATCCTGACCATAGCTCAAAAGATGCTCGGGATCCAGCCACTCAAGTCCACTGATCCGGTTGGTGTGGCCATACAATGTAGCAACGAGCACACCATTTTCCGCATTCCAAATGCGGATAGTGAAATCGACATCACTGGTCGCCAGATACGCATCATCACGCCAGCTTGCATTCAGGATATTGCGTGATTGGCCCTGAAGATTGGCGATACGCGCGCCAGAGGCGATGTCCCACAGTTGTGCGATCCCGTCGTTTTGCCAGATAATAGCCGTTGACCCACCAGGCGAAAGCGCGATTCCGTTCACGGCTGATGTGCCACTCCCAAGCTCAGCCAGCATATCACCGCCTCTGGACCAGATGCGGGCCGTACCCTCCATTCCCCAGGTGATTAGCCGTTCGTCGTCGAGAAACCGGAGGCCATCAATGCTGTCAGTATGGCCAGCCAGGCGGATAAACGTCTCGGTATCCTCGTGGCCCCAATACGCAGCCGTGAAATCCGACAAGACGATGCCGAGCCCCGTATTATCGGGTGACCAGGCCGCAGTTATTATTGTATGCCCGTCCGGTGCGGGGGAGAGGGTTTGCGTCCGGGAATCGCCACGCGACCAGATGAGCAATTCGGTGTTGTCCCACGCAGCTAGCGACTGGCTATCCGGCGCCCAGGCAGCAGCTTTGATGGCTTCATTCAGGGGACGCAAGCTAAGCATTTCGCCGGATTCAGGCAACCAGATCTGGACTTCGGGGCCGTTGCATAGCGCGACAGCTGTGCCATCCGGTGCCAGCATTGCACATGCCAGAGCCTCGTCGCTGGCATGCTCCGCCACAATCTCGTCACCGGCCCAGACGGTCACACGATTGGTGTCATAGCTCAACCAGCGCGTACCGTCACTGGATTGCAGTTCACGTATCGGGTTTTGATGGTTACCAATAACCGAGCTCGACTCAAGGGCCCGGGTAGTGGTGACCAGGGTTGCGCCCGCCACGCGGAGTTGCTCCCCCTGAACCAGCACGTCCGTTATCGAGTTGCCGCCGAACGGCTCAAGGTAGCCGCGCTCCAGGCTGGTCTGAATCGCCTGCGCCAGAGCGAATTCCGCCTCCGGGGTATAGGGGCGCGGTGCGGGTGCGTCAGGATCAGGTAGCGCGCGGAGCGCCAGATTGATGCTGGCAACCGGATCAGCATCAAGTTGTTGCAGGGCCAGGATACTCAGCAAGCGTGACTCATCGATCAGGGCTTGATCGCGCTCTTCCACGGCGATGGCCTCGGCCGTCGCGCGGCGCTCCGTTTCAGCTACGGCACGGGCTTCGTTTTCCTCGGCGGTGTCACGCGCACTCACAGCATCGCTCCGCGCGGAGAGCGCCAGGCCGGCCAGGATTACAGCCACAACAAACGCCATCACCAGAACACCCGCCACAAAATAAGCGCGGCGTTTGGCGCGCCGTTCAAGTGTCAGTTCGTGCGCCTGCCGCGCCTCCTCTTCGGCCTGGCGGCGATCGCGTTCCGCCAGGCTGGCACGCGTATACGTAACTTCATCTTCGTTCAGGTTCAGATTTTTGCTTTCCAGCAAAGTTGCGAACTGCTGTAAACGCAGCCCGCTGGCCAGGAAACTGGGATCCTGATTCTGGCGTTGCCATTCCTGGGCAGCCAGCGCCAGCCGTTGCTGGATCCTGACATCGTCGCGATTTTCATCCAGCCAGTTACGCAGGCGCTCCCATTCGCGGATAAGGGCTTCGTGCGCCACTTCAACGGTGGGGTCACGCGTTTCCGGATCGTGATCAAAGGTCAGGAGGCGATATCTGCCATAGAGATCGAGCACAAATTGGATGCTCGCCTCGTTGTCCGTGCCGATCGCCCGTAGCGCAGCGACAGAAACCCGGCGCCGGGTATCCTCAGTGCCTTCGCCCAGGGTGACCAGCCGCAAAAACAACTGGCGTACGATCTCCTGGTGGCCCGGATCGAGCTGGATGTATAGCTCTTCGGCGCGTCGCGCCAGCGCTCCCAATACACCACCCGACGATTGGTAGGCCCCTACAGTGAGTGTATTGCCTTCGCGCCGCTCGAAGACCTCGGTTAACGCGTATTGCATCAAGGGCAGTGCCCCGGGCTGCTCGCCCACCTCGGTAACGATGGCCGCAACGAGTGCTGGCTCGACATTGAGACCGGCGTTCTCGGCCGGCCGGACAATAGCGGCTTCCATCTCCGCGCGCGAGAGCGGCAATACGACCTCGCTATTGCGCCTCACGAGTTCGCCGAAGCCAGCATAGAGCAAGGGGCGGTCATAAAAATCGGCGCGCAGGGTGATGACAAGCCGCAATGGACTCTGGGGTGCCGTGACTGCAACCAACAAG
Source organism: Chloroflexota bacterium (assembly GCA_010092845.1). GTDB lineage: Bacteria > Chloroflexota > Anaerolineae > Aggregatilineales > J027 > J027. Next base: position 5,536 of record JAADYW010000033.1, on the reverse strand, counting down.
CTATTGAGAAATGCTGTCCGGACGCTCTCATCCTCGATCTGGGTGAAGATCTCTTCAAACTGATCGATAAGCAAGAGCAGGGTTGGCGCCTCGCCTGGCAGGATCGCTCTGATGATCTCGTTGAGGACAGTTTCATCCTGGCCGAGGCGATTGAGCAGATTCGGCTGGCGTCCGACAGCGACGCTTAACAACGCTGCCTCCAACTCACGGAACGGATCTGCGCTGGGAACCATTTCCGCAACGAACCAATCGCATGCATCGGGAATTTCGTCTCGTCGCAGTGCAGGGATCACGCCGGCTTTGACCACGCTGGATTTACCGCTGCCACTGGGACCGATGACCGCCAGGAAAGAGTGATGACGCAGATGCTTGAGCAAGCGCCCAATCAGTTCTTCCCGCCCGTAGAAATCATCTGAGTCAGCCTCCTCAAAAGCGCGCAACCCCTTATAGGGATTATCAGCGCTCGGTAGAGTGGTCTCAACCAGCATAGCGTCGATGTGTGGCTGCGCGATGACCTCTCCAGCCTGGTCAGCAGAAGTGGAGGGCGCAGCCAGTTCAGGAAATGCCTGGCGCAAAGCATGTGCAAACGCAAGGACGGAATCATAACGCGCTGTAGGGTTCTTATCGGTGGCACGCTGAATCACCAGATCAACACTTTCCGGAATGTCGGGGTTTAGCGCATTGATGGGAGGCAACGGCTCGTTGATGTGTTTGAGAATCAACTCCATCATTGTAGTGTTGCCACTGAACGGAGTCGCGCCGGTAAGCATTTCGAAGACCACAATGCCCAGGCTATAGAGATCAGAACGGGGCGAGACAGGTTCTTGCTGCGCCTGTTCGGGGGAAATGTAGTGGGGCGAGCCAGCCAGGCCCTCGTTCAGGAAATCGCCCTCACTAGGAGCGGCCTCCTGCAAATCCTTCGCAATTCCAAAGTCAGTCAAATAGGCATTGCCGTCTTCATCGAACAAGACGTTATCCGGCTTGATATCGCGGTGAACAACACCCTGCCGGTGGGCGGAAGCGAGCGCCGCCGTGATCTGTTCCACGATACGCATCACGCGCGCTGGCGGCTGTGGCCCATCTTCGATCAGGCTGCGCAGACTGCCACCTTTCAGCAGACGCATAACGATGTAAGCACTGTCCGGTTCGCGCCAGAAATCGTATAAGGGGACGATATGCAAGTGTTCAAGGCGAGCCACCAGCCGCGCCTCCGTCTCAAAGCCGCGAATGAAATCCGGATGGTTCGCATATTCGGGGAGAATCACCTTTAGGGCAACATCGCGCTTCACGGCGGCCTGATGCGCGGCATAAACAGCGCCGAAGCCGCCTTCGCCAAGCAGGGACTTCAACTCATAGCCGCGGACAGTTGTTCCACTTCGATCAGTCATAGCGTATCTCTGGTCCATAATCAATCAACTTGTGTCTAGTAGCCTGATGATATACGGATAACGGCCTACTTGGCGAGTCAGGCCTCGTTTGGTGTCCAACAAGCAACGAAAAAGCCCGCCGCAGAGGGCGAGCTTTGGTCCGCGATTATCGCATAGGTCAAGATTCATTCTTCCGTTTATCGGGGAGATCAAGGGGATCAACCGGCTCAACCAGCAGCTTAAGATCCTCAACCTCAACTACGCGCACTGGCTCACCATCAGAGATGTGGATGCCATTGGTCGTCTCGGCTTGCCAGCGCTCCCCGTTTACGAAGACCATCCCCTGTGGCTCCAGCGTCATACGCACATACCCGATCATACCAATCATGCCCGTATTGCCGGTAGAGGGCATACGCCGGATGCTGCGAACCAGCCAGGCCAGCAAGAGTGCGCTGGCGGTACCGATGGCCGCGCTCTGGCCAATGACAACAATCCAGGAGATGCCGCCAAATTGAGCAACATCAGCGTTGTTGAACATAATCAGACCACCCGCCGCCAGACAGACAGCCCCCGCAATAGACAATGCTCCCTGAGTTTCGGGAACCTGAATCTCAAAGAGGAATAACAGGAAAGCCAGACCGATGAACACCAACCCTAGAAAGTTGACAGGTAGCACTCCCAAGCCGTAGAGGGAAAGCGCCACCATCACCGCCCCCAGCGTGCCAGCGACCCAGCCACCAGGTGCCCGGAATTCAATGATGATGAGCAGCGCCCCCGTGCTCAGGAGGAGAAAAACAAGCGTCGGATCAGTCAACATGAGCAGAATCTGCTCGATCAGGGACATGTTGACTTCGCGTGTCTCCAGACCCGCGAGTTCAAGCGGAAACTCGCGTTCCCCAACGGATAGTGTACGGCCATCCATCTGTGCAATCAGGTCATCATTGTCCTCAGCGATATAGTCGATCAGGCCGATATCCATCGCTTCGGTCGCAGTGACCGCCTTAGCGTCCGTAATCATATCAACGGCGACGTTTTGCGCCGCTTCAGACCGGTGCTCGGTCAGGGTGCGCATATTGGCGGTCAGGATCTCCTTGGCTTTTTTGTCAGCCGTCTCATTGAGATCGCTACCATCACCGCTGATAGGGCTGGCGGCACCGATCACGGTTTCAGGTGCCATGGCGGATGCATGACCGGACAGTGTAATCAAGGCACCGGCTGACGCCGCCATTGAGCCGCGCGGCGCTACATAGACCACCACCGGTACCTCAGCGCCTCGTATCCGCTGAACGATGTCCTCTGTGACCATAACGCTGCCGCCCGGCGTATCCAGGCGAATAATGACCAGTCCCACATCATCATCCTCTGCACGATCAAGGGCCCGATCAATGTAATCCTCCATGGCGGGGACAATGGCGCCATCCGCATCAACCACCATAATATAGCGATCGGCTGCTTGCCCTGATTGCGGGGCGAGGAGAAGTCCTAGCACAATCAGCACTAGCAGCACGATTCCCAATCGACTTCTATGGCTCGACATGGCGTTTTCTAATCCCTTTTTTCACCTACGTGTCCTCTGCACACTATTGTACGACAGGATTTTTAGGGTTCACTACCCCTAATAATGGGGTAAAATAAGCGCACTATGCCTACACCGTTTACCCATCTCGCGAAAGCCCAACGGCTCATTGACGATTCCAGGGTATCATCCGAACATAAGCGCTTCCTGAGACAGTTCTGGGGCGCGTTTTTGTTGGGTAATATCGCGCCAGATGCGCATCATGAGGTTGAAACCCTCAAACGTGAGGATACGCATTTTTTTCACTACCGGCCGCGGGTGTTTCCGCCACCCGAACAGGCTATTCTCGACCAGCATCCAGAAATCACTGCTTCCGTTCTCGGCAATTCGGCGCAGGCCGCTTTCGTAGCAGGCTATCTCGCCCATCTGGCGGTTGATGCGGCGTGGTGTGAGGAAGTGCTGTTCCCGGGTTTCCTGCTCGAAGATTGGGCTGATAACGCAACGCGCCATTTCCTGTTCGTGACCCTGCTGGCCTTCATGGATGGCCGTGACTATGAAATCTTGCCACCCGAACACGCGGTAGCGCTGGCTGATGTAAGCCCTCAGTACTGGCTGCCATTTCTGCCTGACACGGCGCTGGTGCGCTGGCGGGATACTATCGTCGCTCAGATTCGCCCCGGGGGAACACGACAATCACTCCAGATTATGGGGCGGACGGTTTCATCAGGTTATCACGGCTTGGCTGCAATCCTCGACTCTACCACCCGTCTGGATGCTGAGTTGTGGTCACGTTACCCCCCAACGCAGCTTGCTGGGGCAGAGGAAACAGCCTATCAGCGGATGTGCGCATCTGTGCGTGTATATCTAGATACCATGATATCCTGAAATCTGTACCGACCAGTGGAGGCTGAAGACAGATGCATGTTCTTGTTGTCGGCGGGGCTGGCTATATTGGCTCAGTAGTGGCGGCACACTTATTGAACGCAGGCCATACAGTAACCGTGTACGACAATTTGTCGCGGGGGCATCGAGCCGCGATTCCGTCCCAGGCGTGTTTTGTCAAAGGTGATATTGGTGATCGCGCTGCGTTGGATGTACTCTTCCAGAGCTTTCAATTCGATGCGGTGGTACACCTCGCGGCCTTCATTGAGGCCGGCGAGTCGATGCAGTTGCCCGGCAAGTATTTCCAGAACAACGTCGTCAATTCCCACGTTTTGCTGGACGCAATGCATCAGCATGGTGTTAAGTCCTTGGTGTTCTCCTCCACGGCCGCGGTCTACGCCAGCAAGAACGCCCCTCTTCAGGAGGACGATCCGCTCGGCCCGAGCAATGTTTATGGTGAGACCAAACTGATGATCGAGCAGATGATCCGCTGGTATCACGACCGCTGCGGGCTGAAGTATGCGATCCTGCGTTACTTCAATGCTTGCGGTGCCATGCTAGAGGGCGGTGTCTCTCAAAATGCTGTCCGTGGCGAGGCCCACCAGCCGGAGACACATCTGATTCCGCTGACGCTACAGGTTCCGCTAGGGCAGCGCGAACGCATCCTGATGTTTGGCGATGATTACCCCACCCCTGACGGTACCTGCGTGCGTGACTATGTGCATATCGAAGACCTGGCCGCAGCTCATATCCTGGCGCTAGAGGCGCTCGATGAACACAGCACGATGACGTATAATCTGGGCAATGGCCGCGGCTACAGTGTTCAGGAGGTGGTCAATGTTGCGCGCATGGTTACCGGGCACCCAATCCCCGCTGATGTCGTCGCGCGGCGCCCTGGCGATGCACCAATTCTGGTTGCGTCGTCCGAACGCGTTAATGACGAACTCGGATGGCAGCCGAAGTTTCCAGCGCTCGAGGATATCATTGCCTCAGCCTGGGCCTGGCACCAATCCCATCCCAATGGCTACGAGGACATGACATAGTTGACCGATAGTCTTGTTAAGCAAACCCTGCAGCGTATACTGGCCGTAGACTGGCACTACGATCCCGCACATCGTGGCTCGCATGTGCAAGTGATGAAAGAGCATTTCCGCCGCATGGTGATCTGGAGCCAGGCCCTCGAACTAAAGCCCATCGTGTTTATGGGCGACCTCGGCGCCGCCATAAATCCCGAGGTCCGCGCAGCAGGGGACACCATCAGCCAGCTGCGTGACCATCTTCTGGATCGGACGTGGCCCGGATTCGTCAAACTTCTGGAGTATGCGTTGCATTGGGCTGCCGTCAACGAAGCGACGCCGCTTCTCAGGAAGTACCGTTCACTGCCAGATCCCTATGAGCCGGTCTTGGTGCTCTATGAACGCGGTGGTGCTGTCCGCATCGACCGCAAAACGGGTGAACTGCTACTCTCCATGACTGCTGAGGGACCGATTATCGTCCTGGAGAACTGGTGGAAGTGGAAGCGGCGAAATCCGTTTATCGAGCTCGATGCAGCTGCACTTGATGTGGCCGATGCGCAGTGGGATAAACGTTTTAGCCCGGGACACGACCGCTGAACTACGCGATAGCCACCTGACCCTTCTGATGTCTTCCAATCCGGCCCCTATACCTTCACGTTCGCACCAGGTCTCTGCCAGTCATCTGCTAGCATTTGAATGGATAGCGCTGCTTCTGATTGTTGCGCTCAGCTTCTTGCTACGCTTCCATCATCTAG
>JAADYW010000032.1 GCA_010092845.1 Chloroflexota bacterium | reverse complement strand
CGCGGCCCCGCGCGACGGCAGTGCCAATCGAGCCCAATGCGCAGGAACGTGCTGATGGCGCGCTGGTGCATATCGTCCGGCCAGGACAGAGCCTATGGACGATTTCACAGGCTTATGATGTCCCACTGGATCAACTGCGCGAGTTGAACGACATGCAAGATACGTCGATTATCTACACAGGCCAGGAGATTGTTGTTCAAGCGCCTAGTGGCTCCGAAGCTCCCGCGCCGACAGCCACGACAGCCCCAACCCTCGCTAGTACTGCGGAAACTACGGCGACGGCTACCGTGACGCGCTTCGTACCTACAACCCAAACACCAACCGTGATTGCCCGTGATATCAGCGAACCTACGCTCGAGCCGGTGCGTGTGGAAACCTCCACTGGTGACAACGGTGGTGACAGTGATACGCTCCGGGCCGGGGTTGTTGCCCTGGCGGTTGTCGTCGTTATTCTGGGGACGGTCGGGATTGGTGGCGTCCTGTACGTCGTTGGGATGTCGGTGTTCCGGTCGCGCGCATGAGCCAGCACAAAATCCGTTTGGGTGAACGCCAGATTTCTTACCAGGTACGTCGGAGCCAGCGTGCCCGCTATCTCAAACTGAAGATTGATGTTCAGGGCGCGCTGGAGGTCATTGTCCCCAGTGGGTATGATATTGACCAGCAACGTATTCAGTCCTTTCTGCAGCAACGCCAGCCCTGGATTGACAAGCACCTGGGCCGGATTGAGACGGCACGGGGCGGTACGCTAAGTGGCCGTCGCTATGTATCAGGTACCGTGGTGCCCTATCTGGGTGAAGACCATTCGCTTGATGTCAACCCTACCCACAAAGCGAAACGCACTACCGTCGCGCGCCAGGCGTGCTTATTGCGGATCCGTCTCCGCTCGGATGTGCCAGATTCTGAAACTGAGACGGAGGTGCGTTCTGCCCTGGAAAAATGGTACCGGCAGCAGGCCCGCACATACATCACGGACCGGGTCGCAGCATTGGCCGGAAGCCACGGTTTCACCTATGGTCGCGTTACGATCCGCGGGCAGAAGACCCGCTGGGGGAGTTGCTCCAGCAAGGGGAATCTCAACTTCAACTGGCGGCTGATGATGGCGCCGCCGGCGGCAATCGATTATGTGATCATTCATGAAATGTGCCATCTTAGGGAGCTGAATCACTCCAAGCGGTTCTGGTCGATGGTAGCAGCATATTGTCCGGATTACGAATACTGGCGCCAATGGCTGAAGGCCAATACGCTGCGTCTGTACCTATAATCCCATGCCAAAAACGTTTTCCCGCCAATCCACGCCTTTCAGATATACAACCTTCCTGTTTTGACTATCTCCTGTTGATTTTTGTTGACAACCGCTTTGCGATTGGAGAGAATCTAGCTGTTTGCATTCAAGAATGCAGACATAACGTTAGTGTTCCTTAGATTTCAAAGTAACAATCGGCAAAAATATACTCAAGGAGCTCTTGATGAAACTTGCACGGCGATACCAACTCATTGGGCGCCTAGCTGTGGCGTTCATTATCGCTACCATGTTACTTACAACGATCAGTCCGACTATCTTCTCACCGGATGCTCAAGCGCAGGACGGTGAGGGTGATGATAGTCCGCCGGCCAGCGTCACGATAGTCGGCAATTTTCAGACACAACTTGGTTGTGACGAAGATTGGCAGCCTGCCTGCGAACAGACTCAGCTAACCTATGATGCTGAAGATGATTTGTGGACTGGCAGTTTCGACTTAACTGCTGGCGAGTATGAGTATAAAGCTGCTTTGAATGGCAGCTGGGATGAGGCCTATGGTCTCAACGCTGACGGCACGCAGGGCAGCCCCAATATCCCGCTGGTGCTCGAAGAGGACACCACGGTTGCTTTCTTCTATAGCGATGCCACCAACTGGGTCACGGATGATGTCAATAGCCTGATCGCAACCGTGGCCGGCGATTTTCAGGAAGAGATCGGGTGCCCCGGTGATTGGCAGCCCGATTGCCTCCGCTCGTGGTTACAAGATCCGGATGGCGACGGTATTTATACGTTGGAGACTTTGGCGCCAACCGGTGACTGGGAAGGCAAAGTCGCTGTCAACCAGGGTTGGGACCTCAGCTATGGCGCGGAAGGTGATGATACACCGGGGAGCGCCAATATCCCCTTTAGCGTCTCTGAAGGCGAGAACCTGGTGACCTTCAGCTTCGATAGCGAGACCAAGCTGCTGGATATTCAAACCAGCGCCGGCGACTTCGCGGCGCCTGAAACGGCCGCGCCAGAAGGTGACACTGATGAAGAACCGGCAGCGGGCCCTGCCGCCCAGACGCCACAACCGGACTCGGTAACGATTGCCGGCAGTTTCCAGGCCGAACTGGGCTGTCCTGACGACTGGCGCCCTGAGTGCGAGATCACGATGTTGACCTATGACGAGGAAGATGATCTTTGGACCGGTACCTTCGACTTACCTGCTGGCGAGTGGGAGTACAAAGGGGCGCTGAATGGCAGCTGGGACCTGTCATATGGTGTCAATGCAGATGGCACGCCCGGTAGCCCGAATATCCCGTTGGTGCTCGAAGAGGACACAACCGTCACCTTCTTCTACAGCCATACCACCAACTGGGTTACAGACAATGTCAATAGCCTGATCGCCAATCTCGCTGGCGATTTCCAGGAGGAGATCGGATGTCCCGGTGATTGGCAGCCGGATTGCTTGCGGACATGGTTGCAGGACCCCGACGGCGATGGCATCTACCACTATGGCACCACGCTGATTCCCGCCGGTAGCTGGGAGGTCAAGGTGCCTGTTAACCAGAGCTGGGACCTGAGCTATGGCGTCGATGGTAACGACGCGGCGGGCAGCCCGAATATCCCCTTCACTGTGCCCGAAGAAGGTAGCTATGTCGAGTTCTTCTTTGATTCAGAGACCAAACTCCTGCGCATTACGTCCGATGGCGAGGTCCCCACGCCCACAACCGTAACACCGAATGAAGCTCGTGCCTATTGGGTCAACGAGCGCCAGATTGTGTGGGATATTCCCAACCGGGTTGGTGCTGAGTATCGCCTATATTACTCACCCACGGCGGAACTGGAATTTGGGGCTGAGGGCATCACCGGGGGTGAATACATCACCTTGACGCGAGATCCCGGCGGAATGCGCGAAGACTCTGCGGAGAAGTTCCCCCATCTGACCGAGATGGAAATGGTATTGCGGATTCCCGACGAAGAAGTGGCCAAGATTCCCGAAATCCTCAAGAGCCAGATCGGCATTATGGCCACGGATTACACTGGGGCTATCACCGGTGCGACAGGTTTGCAGATTCCGGGTGTTCTCGACGATCTGTATACCTATAGCGGTGAGCTCGGTGTTATCTGGGACGGTGACACACCGACCCTCAGGGTCTGGGCGCCGACTGCGCAGAACGTCCGGCTGCATCTGTTCGCGGACGCCGACCCGGCTACTGAGAGCACCGTCTATGATATGGAGCTCAATCCGGAGTTTGGCATCTGGAGCACCACCGGTGATCCCGGTTGGGAATGGCAGTATTATCTGTACGAGGTCCAGGTGTATGCGCCATCCACCCAGCAGATTGAGACCAATCTGGTTACCGACCCCTACTCGTTGAGTCTGGCGATGAATAGCACTCGCTCCCAGATCGTTGATCTGAGCGATCCTGCGCTGATGCCGGAGGGCTGGGAAGATCTGGCCAAGCCTGAGCTAGAGCGCTTTGAGGACGTTGTTCTCTACGAGCTCCATATCCGCGACTTTAGCGTCAATGATCCTACTGTGCCGGAAGAATATCAGGGCACGTATATGGCCTTCACGGTCGATGCGTCCAACGGCATGACTCACCTGCGCAACCTGGCGGAGGCCGGCCTGACTCATCTGCACCTGTTGCCATCGTTTGATATCGCAACCATCGACGAGAATAAGGCCAATTGGGAGGGGCCGACCTTCGAGGAACTCAGTCAATATCCATCCGACTCCGAAGAGCAGCAAGCCTTGATTGACGCTGTACGGGACCAGGATGGCTTCAACTGGGGCTATGATCCCTACCACTACACGGTACCCGAAGGCAGCTATTCGACTGATCCTGATGGCCCGCAACGCATCATCGAATATCGCGAGATGGTGATGTCCCTCAATCAGAATGGAATCCGCGTCGTGATGGATGTGGTCTATAACCACACCAACTCCGCTGGCCAGGCCGAAAAGTCGGTGCTGGACCGTATCGTACCCGGTTACTATCATCGTCTGAACGAGCGCGGTGGTGTGTCAACCTCGACCTGTTGCCAGAATACGGCTACTGAACACAATATGATGCGCAAGTTGATGGTGGACTCGGTGATTACCTGGTCAACTGCCTACAAGGTTGACGGGTATCGCTTCGACCTGATGGGCCATCATATGTTGACCGATATGCTGGAGGTCCGCGAGGCTCTCAATAGCCTGACCCTTGAGCAAGATGGCATTGACGGCTCCAAGATCTATGTCTATGGCGAAGGGTGGAACTTTGGTGAGGTTGCAGATAACGCCCGTGGTGTCAACGCGACACAGTTGAATATCGCTGGTACCGGGATTGGGGCTTTTAACGACCGCCTGCGCGATGCCGTGCGTGGTGGTAATCCCTTCGGCGGTTGGCAGGAGCAGGGTTTTGCCACCGGGCTTTACTATGATCCCAATGCGATCACACCTGGTACCGAAGAGGAGCAGCTTCAGCGTCTTCTCCTCTTTGCGGACCAGATCCGCATCGGGTTAGCCGGCAATCTGGAAGACTACACTTTTGAGAGCGCTAGTGGTGAAATCGTCAATGGGACCGAGATTCCCTACAACAACAGCCCGGCTGCCTATACCCAGGATCCCCAGGAGAACATCGTCTACATCTCGGCCCACGACAACGAAACCTGGTTCGATGCGATCCAGTACAAGATGCCCCAGGACGCCACCGTTGAGGAACGTGTCCGTGCTCACAATGTTGGCGTGAGTATCGTTTCGTTGAGCCAGGGCGTGCCGTTCTTCCACGCCGGGATTGATATGCTGCGTTCCAAGTCACTGGATCGTAACAGCTACAATTCTGGGGACTGGTTCAATCGTCTTGACTTCAGCTATGAATTCAATAACTGGGCAGTTGGTCTGCCACCGGCAGGCGACAATGAGGCCAATTGGGATATCATGCGGCCGTTGCTCGCTCAGGAAGGGATCACTCCTGAACAGGCGGACATTCTCCAGGCGGTTGATCATCTACAAGAGATGCTGCAGATTCGCAAGAGCTCGCCATTGTTCCGGCTTGAAACCGCCGAGGCTGTCCAGGAGAGCCTGGCGTTCCATAACACTGGCCCTGACCAGATCCCCGGTGTAATCGTCATGAGCCTAACGGACAGCATGGAGATTGATCCGAACTACAGCATGATCGTTGTGGTTTTCAATGCAACCGACGAAGCGGTTGATTTCACTGAGGATACTGTTGCCGGCGTTCCGATGGAACTGCACCCGGTACAGGTCTCGTCCAGTGACCCGGTCGTCCAGACCGCAAGCTACGATGCCGCGAGCGGTACTTTTAGTGTTCCGGCACGCACTACCGCTGTGTTTGTAGCACCGCAGCAGTAACACTCTGCTAGTCGTATCTCGACACTTCATAGCCAGTGCAATGTTTGCGCTGGCTATGTTGCGTTCCCCCTTACTCAATTGTATAGTACCTTTAATTATCCTGGAGCAACAAGGTTGGCGATGGTGGCCAATTATCATCTGACGGCACGCGATATCATGCAAACCGAGATCGCTACTGTCCTCGGTGACCTCTCAATAACAGAGGCGGCCGATCTGATGCGGTTTGCAGGCACACGGAGCTTACTGGTGGTGCCACGCAATACGGCTGAGGCTTATGGAATCGTCTGCTATTCAGATATCGTGTATCAGGTGCTGGCTGAATGTGTGGATCCCCGGCAGATGACGGTTGATGAGGTTTCTACGACACCGGCGATTGCAGTGCGCCCCAATGACACAATCCAGGAAATCTCCGTGCTATTTCGCAAGCATCAGATAGGCCATGCTCCTGTTATTGATGCCGACGAGGGTCTGGTTGGCATGGTATCTATGACTGATCTTGTCACCGAGGTAATTACTGAACCGAAATGAAAGACGGATTAGCTGCATGACCGAGCCTGCAAATCATAAGCTTTTGCTGCGTCAGAAGTACCTTGATCCCAAAGCCTTGCGGATTCGCCGGCATGTTCAGGAAGCATATTTACTGCCAGCCTTCGATTTTCAGGATTGGGTGCTCTCGCGCCATTCACAATGGCGGGGCGACGAAGTTGTTCTGGATGTCAATCCAGCTGAGAGCCTACAAGATGCTCTGGAGAACCGTGTGCCGGATGGATACTATGTGGCGGCGGACTGGAGCCAGACGCTGCTGGACGGGTTGATTCGTGAGCCTACAGATGATGACGAAGAGGCAGCGCCAACCGCGCCAGATAGGACTCTCTATGATGCGATGCACCTCCCTTTTGGTGATGATAGCTTCGATGTTGTTCTGGCCAACGATTTCCTATACCATCTACTTGACCACGAGTTTGTGATCCAGGAGCTCCGCCGTATCCTGAAACCTACTGGCATTCTGTTTGCGGCTACCCAGAGCCAGTATTCTATGGCTGAGTTTGATACCTTGACACGGCGTGCCCTAACCCTCCTGGGTTACCCGCCCCAGGACTCGATTAGCTATTTCGGGAGATTCGTCGAGGATTTCTCGCTTGAGAACGGCTGGGTCAAGATGGCGCGCCATTTCCCCGCTGTTGTTCGCCATGAGATCCCGAGCGCCTTCGTTTTCACCGAGACACGCGCAGTGATTGACTATCTCAATAGCACACGTGTAGCACGCGAGCGATCGTTGCCCCCGATGGTAACCTGGGACGATTACATCATGGTGATGACGGATCAAATACGTCGGCTCATCAACCATTTTGGTGAGTTGGTTGTTAACCGGCTCTCGGGTGTAATCCTCGCGACGGAGCGAGGTGGGTTTGCCCAGCCCTATTCTGATCTTCGGGAGCGAATGGGGTCGCGCTACTCCTCCGATTTGTCAGATGAACCCGGTTGATCCGAGGCTCCGGGTGACTTGGCCTCGTCTCCTGCTGGCGGCTGATCCTTCTTGGCGGCTTCGCTTGGTGGGGTGCCCGTGGCGCGGGATGCTGGCTGTCCGGGCTCGGCAGGGGCCTGGTGCTTCTTCTCTTCCTCTGGCTTGGTGGAGCTGCCCGGATCTGCCGGGCGCGGGGGGCTACCCTTGTCTTCTGCCTTGGATGCCGCTGCTTCCTCCGGTGGGGTGCCCGCGTCTGGTTTGGGGGCTACCGGGGGCTTAGGCTGTGGCGCGGGCACCCCTGTGGCCGGAGGTACCGCACTGCTAGATGGCTGAGAGACACTGTCCGTTTTATCGCCAGGTGTTTTCGCTGGCGGAGAAGTGCTTGGGGCGGTTGGCTTATCGAGACTTGGCTTGGCGAACCGATCCGTGGGTACGCCGGATGGTTTCTCGCCGACTGGCCCGGTAGTAGGTTTTGGCTCAGCCGGTTTGCCGAGTGCGCCGGTATCTTTGGGCTTATCGGGCGCAGTTGGTGTGACCCGTGTCGTTTCTGTCTTGGCCTTGGCAGCCGTCGCTTTGACTGGTTGCTGGAAGAAAACACGGATGACGATCTGGCCCAGACCGACGCGGTCACCGTCGTGCAAGCGATACGGATAGTGGGCATCCAGCCGTTTGCCGTTGAGGAATGTCCCATTGCTACTGCCGAGATCCAGAATGTGTAGATGGCCCTCGTTGTAGCGGATTTCACTATGCCGGCGGCTAACGCCCATCCGGTAACCTGCGAAAGGGGTCAGGTCGACATCTGGTAGAGCGCCAGTGGCAGGGTCACGCCGTCCCAGGACGATCTCTTGATGCGTGAAGTGGAGCTGGATAGGGTCAGGGCTACCCTCGACCTCAAGACGTAGCGAGCCGCCCTGGGGGAATACATCGGTGCCACGTGTTTCAGCCTCGGATGGACCCGCCGACGATGGCTGTGCAATGGGGCGCTCCAGTTTGCGGCCACTTTCCTGGTCCAGTGCCTTGGTACTGAGTGGGCTGGCCCCGGTACGCAGATTAGTCCCACATTTCGCACAAAAAATCACACCTGGACGGTTCATGTGACCGCAATTCGGACATTTTTGCATCGTTTACCCCTGCGTGTATCCTATATCACGTTGCCGTATAAAATTTTTGCAAGAAGAGTATTATCAATTTGGGTCGGTGCCTGCGTTTCAACAATAATACTATAACACTGTAACACTGACTACCACTATCATTTTTCGAAATCACGAACGCATGTGAAACCCCGCGGAGTTTTTGGCTGATTCTTGCAATCGCAGTGTATAATGGTCTCCCAAAGGGGAAAGATCATGCCAACGGAAGAAGAGTTTGCTGTCCAACGTGAGCGTATGGTTCGCGATCAACTGATTGATCGCAACATTGCTGACCCCCGAGTGTTGGACGCAATGCGGCGGGTGCCTCGTCACCAGTTCGTACCAAAAGAATACCAATTTGCTGCATATCGCGATCGGCCACTTTCCATTGGTTATGAGCAAACCATCTCTCAGCCATATATTGTAGCGTTTATGCTTGAGACCCTGCAAATGAGTGGGCACGAGATTGTCCTTGAGGTTGGTACGGGGTCAGGATACCAAACGGCGCTATTGGCTGAATTAGGAGCTTGTGTCTACTCTGTAGAACGCCATCGCATGCTAGCGCGACAATCGGGGCAACGCCTCGATGAGTTGGGTTATGAGAACATCGAGATCTATGTCGGCGACGGTAGCCAGGGGCTGGCGGATATGGCCCCCTTCGATTGCATCATCGTCAGCGCCTCAGCACCATCACTGCCCAAACCCCTGATGGGCCAATTGCGAGAAGCTGGTCGCCTGATTATGCCCATTGGGGATCGCCGTTCACAGTATCTTGAGCGCGTATGGCGTGTTGACAACGAATTCCAGTTTGAACGTCTCCTCCAGGTGATGTTTGTTCCGTTGATAGGGCGTTACGGCTTCAAGGAGATTTGATCATCCCCACACCGCTCCCCCGGCATATGATCAGTTTCATAAATGACGGCCGGCAGTTCAATTACCGCATTGTCGGCATTGCACTCCATGACGATCATATACTGCTTCAACGGGCCGAACACGATACGTTCTGGGCACTGCCTGGTGGCCGTGGCGAGTTACTGGAATCATCGCCGAATACGTTGCGCCGAGAAATCGCTGAGGAGCTAGGTGAAACAGTCGCAGTTGAGCGGCTGATATGGGTTGTAGAGAACTTTTTCGAATACAACCAGCTTGCCTATCATGAGCTGGCTCTTTACTACTTGATTAGATTCCCTGCCCAGAGTCCCCTCTATCGTCTGGACCCGGTCACTGGACTTGAAGACGGCAACCCGCTCTACTTTCGCTGGTTCCCGCTGCTTGCGGTGGAGCAACTGGAAGTGTATCCAAGCTTTCTGCGCCAGGGATTGCGCGCGCTCCCAGCACAGATTACGCATCTGATCCACTACGACGAATAGTCTTCACCTCAAGATGGGACCTCTGCTGGCTTTGGCTGGACGGCAGGTTGATCTGGGAGAAAGCGGATGGCGACCCAGACCGCGACTAGAAACAGCAGTGCCGCCAGTACGAATGTAATCCGCAGCCCCAATATTGAGGCAACTGCACCGCCAATCAAAGGCGCGAGTGTGCGCGAAGCCGCGACAACCGAGTTCTCAATACCATAGACTGCACCTTCATCGCCTGGCTGCGTGTACTGGACCAGCATAGCGCTCAGTGAAGGTAGAATACTCCCCGCCGCCGCACCAGCCAGCCCTTGTAGCAAGATGAGCTGCCAGATATTGGTTACCAGGGATTGCGGAAAGTAGAAGAGCGCCGCCGCGGTTGCTCCCCAGATGAAGATGGGACGGTGTCCAATTCGGTCACCCAGGCGCCCAAAATAAACCGCCCCGGCCGTGCCGGCCGCGGCAGATATCCCGACCATGAAGCCCGTGATCTTCCCGACATCATTATCAGACGCCAGGAGGGAGACGACAAACAACGGGGCAATTGGCACCAGCATCGTGCGGCCAAGCCAGCTCGTGAAGCGTAAACTATATGTTGTTGTTACTGCTGGCTCAGAGAAGATGCGTTTCCAACCGCCAAAGATGTTGATCTTGCGATTTTCCTCCGCCGGCGTGAACTCCTCTTCAATCCCGAACAAAACTAAGATCCCGGCCAGAAAGAGCAAACTCGCCGTGACGATAAATGTTGCCTCGAAGCCAACCTCGTCAGCGATGATGCCGCCCAGAATAGGGCCAACGGCAACACCACTCCAGGTGCCCAGTTGCATCATGCCCATTGCGTAGCCCGTGCGATCGCGTGGCGCCACGGCGGCGACTAGGGCGCTGGTGGCTGATACAACACCCGTGATGGTTCCCTGGATTGCACGCAGAATGACCAGTTGCTCAGCGCTGGTGGCAAAGGCCATCAAGAGCATAATGGCAGCGCCGCCAAGCATCGAGCGCTCGACCATCAATTTCCGTCCATAGCGGTCGGCCACGGCGCCCCATACGGGCGAAGCCAGCATCATAGTGAAGGCCTGGGCCGAAAACACCAGACCCGCGAGCAACTCGATGCTGGCACCACTACTGCTACCGAGATCGGCAACATATAGTGGCAAGAACGGGAATATGACAGAAAAACCCACCGCAGTGACGAGGCGGGCGAAAAACATGATATACAATGTGCGTCGCCAGAGGGGCATGGCTTACCTAGAGGTATCCTCTCGTAACAACAGTGGCCGAGAATGGCCAGAGTATTGGGCTATTGGCTACTTAATGGTCTCATCATAACACATCCTGAAGGTGGTGAGAGGTGCCTTCAGGCAGGTCTTATACAGGACTAAGGATAGTTATTCTTCCACAACGGGGAGATCGTTGCGGTTGCCAGTGGGGATATCGACCAGCGCGGCGAAAATCCAACCCTGGATATCGCCGGCACTGACCTGGAGCCATGCGCCATCTGATGTGCGAGCTGTCAAGAGGATCAGGGTTGCTTCGGGTAGGATATCGATCACTGGAAAGTCCAGACCCGGCCCGTCTCGCAGGTTGACGATGTCGTTGGTGGTGCCCTGTAGCGTTTCTAAGGCTGGGCTGGTGGATGTTGCCGCCGGTTCTTCTTCGAGAGGCTCGACAACGGGTAGGGTATCAGGATCGCCCGCGACATCCACCAGCGTGTAGAAGAGCCACCCTTCATCGTCCTGTGCTGTGACAAAGAACCAGGTGCCGTCCTGGCTGCGCCCCCTGACCTCGACCGCAGAATCGGACGGCAAGATGGTCAGAATCTCTGCGCTGAGGTCCGGGGCAGCCCGGAGATTAACCAGGTCATTCGTTGTGGCTGGTAAAGCGCCAACCGTTTGGGGCGTCAGCGTGGCGGTTGGTGCAGGGGGCGTTGATAACACTTCTGCTTCTTCTCCCGTCAAGATAGGCAGAGTGCCGAGATCCTCGTCGGTATCTACCAACGCATAGAACACCCATCCGCGCTGTTCATCTGTGTTGGCGAGCAACCACTCACTGTCTGCACTCTGGCCAATCAGAGTCAGCGTGGAGTCTGTTGGCAGGATGTCAATGATCTCGGCTTCGAGGCTTGGCGCACTTCGGAAGTTGACCAGATCATTCGTCGTTGCGCTGATCTCGGCCGGCGCAAGGGACGGTGTGATACTGGGTGTCAACGCCGGCGTTGGGGAATCTTCGCGCTCTGGTGCAATGAGCTCGTCGTTTACCGGTAGGCCATTTGGGTCACCCTCGGGATCAAGTGCGCTGAAGAATACCCAACCTCGCTGATCCCCAGCAGTGCCATATAGCCATAGCCCATTGCCATCACGACCGCGCAGGATCACCGGGGTATTCCTGGGGAGAACCGCCAGGATAGGATAGGTGAGTTCAGGGCCGGCGCGTAGATTGGCATCCTCGATGGTCAACGCTGCGATGGTATCGGGTTGGTCCTGCGCCGCGGTCGCGGGGATGATCGCAATGAGGAGCATGCTACCCAGCAGGATCAATGCCAATAATGCGGTTATCCCTTGCTTGCGATTCTCAGACACATCCAGATTCCCATTGACCAGTGGCCACGCGGTACCCCGCCACTGTACGGCCCCGGTGATATTCTGTCAAGCGTAACCGTTTTCTGCTAGCCACTGCTCGCAGTAGCTAACCCACAAACGTGCATGCTCGTCAGGCGTGACAATACGCTCCGCGAGATCGCGCACGCTGAGGATGCCTAGCTCTGGGCCAGTGCGGTGGATATGAACGTATAGAGATGTGGCGCCTTCAATCGCTTCCAGGGGTTCGAAACTTGCCAGGATGTGCGGTTCCCCATGTTCAAGTGCGGCAAATGCCCGGCTATGACCGTCAATTAGGCTTAACTCACCATCGATCTGCGTTACCAGGATCGGCGGCAGTTGGCCCTGAGTGCCTTGCTGCCAGGCGTGCCGCACCTGATTGAGCTTGGCGCGATTGATATACCAGTTGTTGGGACGCAAGTGATCTATACGTACGTGTCTCGGTTGGGGCATTATCACATATCCAGTGCCCAGCCTAAGCTGATGCGCCCACGATCTGGCTCAACGTTCAGGATTTCGACCTCTATAATATCGCCAACACCAAGCTTCACTCGCTGCGGAAGCTGGCTCCGGTGTAGAAGCCCGTCATGTTTGACCCCGATGTCGATGAAGGCGCCGAAATCAACGACATTGCGGACGGTCCCACTGAGGCGTAGGCCGATGTGCAGATCGTCCATCGAGAGCACATCGCTGCGCAGGATGGGAGCGGGTAGGTCCGCGCGTGGATCGCGCCCTGGTCGGGCCAGTTGCTCGACGACATCACGCATGGTGGGCAGCCCGGCGTCGAGTTCAGTCGCGACTTGCTCCAGGGGTAGGGCGCTCAGAATAGCTTCACGCTCGCTGGGTGGCGCCGAGAGATCAACGCGCGTGTACTGGATTACCGCCCACGCCAGGGGATAGCTCTCAGGATGGATTGCACTCGCATCCAGAGGATTCTCGCCGCCGCGAATGCGTAAAAACCCGGCTGATTGCTCAAACGCTTTAGGTCCTAGTTTGGGGACTTTCTTCAACATCTCCCGATTGGCAAACAATCCATTGCTATCCCGGTAGGCGACGATGTTCTCGGCAAGTTTGGGGCCGATCCCGGCCACGTGTTGGAGTAGGGCTGGGGATGCAGTGTTGACATCCACGCCGACGCGGTTAACCACAGTTTCGACAACGCCGGCGAGTGCCTCACCAAGTTGCTTCTGATTGACGTCATGCTGGTACATGCCGACTCCGATTGATTGCGGATCAATCTTGACCAGCTCGGCCAGGGGATCGAGCACGCGGCGGGCAATCGAGACCGCCCCGCGTAAGGTCACATCGAGATCCGGCAACTCCTGCCGGGCCAGGGGGCTGGCGCTATAGACGCTGGCGCCAGCTTCATTCACGATCAGATAGTGGACCCCCTCGGTATCGCGTGTGAGATCGGCAACGAGTTGTTCGGTCTCCCGAGAGGAGGTGGCATTGCCGATGGCGATAAGATCCACAGCGTGCGACTTGATCAGGCGCTTCAAGGTTGCCTGAGCTTCGTGCCAGCGCCTTTGCGGCTCGTGCGGATAGATGGTCGTCGTTTCCAGCACTTTCCCGGTCGGGTCGATGACAGCGATTTTGCAGCCCGTACGGAAGGCGGGATCAATACCCAGCACGGTCTGGCCTGCTAGTGGGGGGTGGTTGAGTAGTCCGCGCAGATTGGTCGCGAAAACCTGGATGGCGTGGGCTTCTGCTTGCTCGGTCAAGCTGGTACGCACATCGCGCTCAATCGCTGGGAGCAGGAGGCGTTTGGCGGCATCTGTTGCGGCGAGTTCAAGCTCCGAGGCAAAGGGCGAGCGGCGGTCGAGGCGGAAGCTGGCGAAGATCGCCCCTTGCCAATCACGCTCTTCTAGCACCAACTTCACCCGCAAAACCTTTTCTGCTTCACCCCGATTGATGGCCAGGACCTGGTAAGGCTTCAGGCGGCTAACACGGTTTTCGAAGGCGTAGTATGTCTCGTAAACCCCTTTGAGATCATCACTATCTTTGATCTGTCGAGCGGTCAAAGCACCAAAGCGCAGCGCCTTGTTGCGGACCTCAGCCCGTACCTCAGCGTGATCGCTGATCGTCTCGGCAACGATGTCGCGGGCGCCCGCCAGGGCGTCGTCGGTGGTGGGGACGTCGTCACTCAGAAACTCCTGGGCGGCCTGTTCTGGCGTCTGGCGCGCGGTTGGTTGTTCGAGAATCAACCGGGCGAGCGGTTCCAGACCACGTTCGCGAGCAATCGTGGCGCGCGTGCGACGTTTGGGCTTATAGGGTTGGTACAAATCCTCCAGCATCGTCATCGAATCGGCAGCGACAATCTGTGCCCGAAGCCCAGGCGTCAGTTGCCCCTGTTCTTCAATGGCGTTCAAGATCGTCTGACGCCGATCATCCAGGGCTCGCAGTTTCGTCAGGTGCTCTGCAACTTGGCGGATCTGGTCCTCGTCGAGACTGCCAGTTTTCTCCTTGCGATAGCGGGCGATAAAGGGGATCGTGTTGCCGTCATCCAGCAGGGCCATGGTAGCAGCTACCTGGCTCGCCTGCAGATCCAGGCTACTAGCGATTTCGCGATCGTAGTTCATTGACGATTTCCTTGCTGACGAAAACGTTTCAAGAAACGCAACAATAACTGTTTATAGCGAAAGTGGTCAACCGACAAGAAGTGGCGGTCGGTATCGATGCGCCGTCCAGCCTGCAGGTCTGGCACGGGGCCGGCTTTGGTCTGGCGGAACCAGTCGGCTGCTTTTGCTTGTTGGTTCTGGGCTCGGATGAATTCACCGACGACCTGGCTCTGCAGATCCGATACCCAGAAGATCCCACTATCGGGTTCTAACATGCCGATGATGAAGAAGTTATCGTAGATTGGATGGAAGGCGTGCATGAACAGGCGAGGTTTGCCGGCACTGCTGTTCAAGTGGCGGTCATCCAGGAACGGAAAGCTTATCTTGAAGCCAGTGGCGTACACGATTACATCGACCCGTTCAAGACTGCCATCGACAAACCGGACCTGGTGCCCTTCCAATTTGCTGATATCTGGTTTGGGAGTGATTTCCCCGTGGCCGACAGCATAGAGCAGCGAAGAGTTCACCAGGGGGTGGCTTTGCAGGAGGCCATGATCGGGCTTGGGAAGTCCGAATCTGGCTGGGTTGCCGAGTATCATCCGGATCAACAAAGTCTGGATTGGCCGCTGAATGAAGCGGGGAATCCGTAGCTTCAGGCTGTATTCACCGAAAACGTCTGCTGGCTGGCCGAAAATGTACTTGGGGATGAAGTGATAGCCACGGCGCAGGCTGTGGAATACCTGGGCGGCACGAGATGCGGCATCAACAGCGATATCACAGCCAGAGTTGCCGGCGCCGATGACCAGCACGTGTTTCCCCTCAAAGATAGCCGGTGTTTTGTATTCCGCGGAATGCAACGTTGTGCCGTCGAAATGCCCCGGAATGTCAGGGTATTTGGGATCCCAAAGGTGTCCAATGGCACTGATGAGCCCGCCATAGCGTCTGATCTCGCCGGTATCCAGCGTAACCAGCCAGTTGCCGTCTGGTTCGCGCTCCGCGCGGGTGACGGTGCTGTTGAATTCGATAAGATCATACACACCAAAGTGGCGGGCATAATCACGGAGGTAGGCCAGTACCTGACGATGATTCGGGTAGTCAGGATATGACGCCGGCATCGGGTAATCGGTATAGGCGGTCATTGTCTTGGATGAGATCAAATGAGTGGATTGGTAGACGCTGCTGTGCGGTTTGCCATAGTACCAGTTGCCGCCGATATCGTCTTCGCGTTCGAAAACTGTGCAGGAAATCCCTAGCGCACGAAGATTCTTCGCCGCGGTGATACCCGAGGCACCGGCCCCTATGATGCAATAGTGCGTTGTGTAGTCGGCTGTGGTCATCAGATTTGTTGCCTCCATGCCGTATTTTAGCAGGATTGGTTGCATTGTGTCGCGCGATTTCCGGAGCGTTCCACGCCTTGGCGTCGTTCAACCTACTCTTGATGTACGGTAACGGATTGGCGTATACAATTAGGGATAGGAGAGCACGGTCAGGTAAGCGAAAGCGAAGCGTATGCGTTGGCGAAGGCAAGCTGGTGTGCTAGGGTTAATGTTCCTTTTCCTCATCGCAGCATGTGATGTGGCGCCTGAGATCGATCGCACCCCGACGATTCAGCCCTCGCCCACCAAAGATGAGACCCAGATTGCGCTGGAGTGTACGGATACCCCGTCGCCAACTGCAACCGATACCCTGACGCCAACAGCGACACCAAGTGCGACCGCCACACGAACACCGACGGCCACGCAGACCGATATGCCGACAGCGACGCCGACACTAACCCCTAGCCTGACACCCACGCCTACGGCCACTGATACCCCGACACTGACGCCCTCAATGACCTCGACACTAACGAGGACCCCATCACCCACAGCCACGCGAACACCCACTGGAACCCAAACGCCGCGGCCTACGCGAACGCCTTCACTCACGCCGACATTGACGCATACGCCATCCCCGACTTCAACGCTGACGTATACACCATCCCCCACACGGACCCTCCGCCCAACCTCGACGCCACTGCCCACAGTTGGGGCCACGCCGACCCGGACAATTACTGCTACGGCAACGAATACCGTCACGCCCAGCCCAACCACGACCGCAACGCAGACTGTTTCACCCAGCCCGACGGCATCGCCCACAATTACGCCATCGATCACGCCCTTTCCGCGGCCCACGCAGCGCCTGGATCTGTCTACGGGGACGCCGCAGGGTGGGGCCACGCCTGAACCTGGGATAACAGCAGCCCCGACCGCTATTGCGGGCGATACGGACCCGGACCTGGCAACGCTGGTTGGTTCGCCGGCCCCGTTTGCCTCGCCAACGCAGGCCCCGGCGATCACCCTGTTACCCTCACCCGTACGCGACGCTGCACCGACCAATACGCCGTTTGGGGCCGGGGGACAGCCCCCCGCAATTCCCGGTGCCACCGGACCTAATGTTGTGGTCATCGCAGGCGAGGGTGGGCGTTATCGATCACTCGATGGCACAGTCCAGGCGGATGGGGCACTGGCTTTCGACATCGGCCCCAATGGCCAGCGCGCTGACTATCACGGGGACGGTCAACTGTATATCAACGGGGTCCAGCTCACGATATCCCCTGCCAGCGAATATGGTCTGCCCGGGCACAAACAGATCACGGATATCAGATGGTCGCCCAATGGACGGTATGTGGCTTTCATCATGGCCGGCAACAATCCGGCCGAGTATGACTATGGCGTCTGGGTCATCGATACCGCGACAAATACCTCTAACCAGATTATGCACAACGACTGGGAGTACCGAGAAGCAACCCGGATCGCCTGGGCTCCCAACAGCACTGCCGTGCTCATTCGCATCAATCGCAATGTCCACACCTTCTTGCCGGTGGATTGGGACTTGAACACTCCTTATCGCGAGCAGCCCTATTCTCACGCAAGCTGGGCCCCCAACAGCGAATCGATCATTGTCAGTGGTCGCCGGACAGACGGTCAACCGGTCCTGGGGCGTGTGTTGCTCGATTGGGAGCAGACTTTTGTCCCGATTGCGTTTGCGGGTCCTGATATCACATTTGCCTACAGCGCAACGGAACTAGCCAATGGCCAAATCGCCTTCCTGGGGAGTGTGGCCCCTAACGGGCCGTATCGATTATATCTCCTGTGGCCGGGCAGTCCTGCACGGGCCATCTCGCCAGAGGCAGCATTCGGCGAGATTACCTACTGGGAATGGAATGACGCGCGGACTTCGCTGCTGGTGGTGGTGGATAATGGCCGCGAGCGGCGCGTCTGGTTGTTTGGAACGAATGGCACAGCTCGTGACATCACGCCGGCCCAAGGTGTCACCGGCGAGGTCCGCTGGCGCTAGTCCCTAGTCGTCGCTGTTTGCCAGAGCGACGCGTAATGCCGTGGCCATGCTGTCAAGTTCGTCCCGCGACGTGGGTCTGGGATTGCGCCACGGCGTGCCATCACTAGCGAATCGCGGGAGCAGGTGGATGTGGAAATGTAGTACTTCCTGACCCGCGGTGATGCCGTTATTTTGAAATACATTGAGACCATCACAGCCGCTGACTGCACGGATTGCGCGAGCGACGCGCAGTGTGGCACGCATCATCGCTTCCCCTTGGGCATCGGTGAGATCGAAAAGGGTCTCGATATGCTCCCTGGGGATCACCAGCACCTTGTAGGGATTGGGCTGGTTGATGTCCATGAATGCGATACACTGATTGTCTTCATAAACGAGGCTCGCAGGCGCCTCATGCCTCAAGATTCTGCAGAAGATACACTGTTCCACGCTGTTTTGCCTTACGCATATGGCTTTATGTAATGGTAATCGGGTGCTGGTTGTGGGTCCGTATCTGTGAAGCTGAAGCTGGTGATTGAGGCCGTCGCCGGATAGCCTGGCTCACCCGCCGCGATCTGTCGCTTGGCTTCGCCATCAATGGACAACCTCATTGCCCAGGCGATCGTGAAGCATACGATATCGCCATGTGTCACTGCGACAACCTCCTCACCGGGATGCTGGCGTAAGATCCGCTGCGCGAACTGGCGAACCCGTTCAACGATCTGTTCAGGCGTTTCATACGGTGGTACGACATCGTTATAGAATTCCCAGTCAATTTTCGCCAAATCAGCCAGGGGTTGGCCGTCATAGGGAGTGTGGACCTCGTTTAGATACTTGGAGACCCGCAAGGTTTCCAGAACCGGGTGCCGATCTAGAATGACCTGGCCTGTCTGCCGGGCCCGCAGCATCGGGCTCGAGTAGATCCCGGCCAGTGGCTTGCCTGCCAGGACTGCCGCTGCGGCTGCTGCTTGCGCG
>JAADYW010000208.1 GCA_010092845.1 Chloroflexota bacterium | reverse complement strand
TTAATAAGACTCAACTCTTTGAGGCAACGCAATCGCGCTCGCAGCAACTCGAAGCACTCAATGAGATCTCAAGCCAGCTCTCGACAGAGATTGCAGACGTTGACCGCCTGCTGGATAGGATCATGCGCAGCGCTGTTGACATCCTTAAATGTGAGGCGGGGAGCTTGCTATTGGAAGATGAAGAGAGCGGCGATATGATCTTCCGAGTTGCGCTCGGCCCGAATGCGGACGACCTCGTCGGCCGGCGGCTACCAAGAGAGGAGCCAAGCCTCGCCAATGAGGCCTTGACACGGGCCGAGTCCGTCATCGTGAATGATGCGGCAAGCGACAAACGCTGGTTCGGGGAGGTCATTGAAAGCGACGATGAGGATGAAGATGAAGATGAGACTGAAGCCGTTCCAAGTACCACGTTCAAGTCACGGGCCCTGCTGACAACACCGCTACTGGCTCAAGGGCAGCCGATTGGCGTGCTTCAAATCATCAACAAGAAAAACGGCAGCCCGTTTACCAACGAAGACGCAACGCTATTAACGACTTTTGCGGCCCAGGCAGCCGTCGCGATCCAGAATGCGCGTCTGTACGCCCTGCAAGATGAACGCCTCATTCAGCGTGTGGCTGAGTTAGAGGGCCTGGCCGCAATCGACCAATCACTGAACCAAACGCTGGAATTACAGCAGGTTGCCCAGGTTACACTGAACTGGGCTATCCGCCAATCCAAGGCCAAGGCAGGGATTATCGCACTGATTCACCAGGAATCGGACGACGAGAACATGCTGCTGATCAGCAGTAGTGGCTACCCTGAGGAGTCTATGTTCAGCGCAACGGTGATTGGTGAGACCGTACCTGCGAAGGTGGGTATCTGGGGGCGCGTTATCCGGACCGCGACGCCTTCGTTTACGCGAAACCTGAAAGAAGACCCGGACTATATCGAGACATTTCCCGGTGCCGTCGCGCAGATCACTGTGCCGATTATCAGCGCCAGCGAGGTACTGGGTATTCTGATGATAGAAAGCGACAACGAGGCCGACCTGACCTTGCTGGACATGGAATTTCTCACCCGCTTGGCCGACCACGCCAGCCCGGCGATTGCGAACTCGAAGCTCTTTGGTGAACTAAGCCATCAGCAAAAGGCCCGTGCAGACTTTGTGCGTTTCATCGCGCACGAGCTCAAGACGCCGATGACCTCAATGAAGGGGTACACCGATCTATTGATGCGCGGTGTCGTTGGGCCGCTGAATGAGCAGCAATCGAATTTCCTCGAAACGATCTTCAATAGCGTGAACCGCCTGGAAGCATTGGTCAATGACCTGCGTGATATCGAAGCCCAGGACGCCAATCAATTGAAACTCGATATGGGCGCGATCGACTTTCCACCGATTGTCCGCGAATGCCTGCGGCCCTTAGAGCAGGCCTTTGAGCGCAAGGAACAAAACGTTGTCCTCGACTTTCCAGAAGACCTACCACAAGTCTGGGGAGATCACCAGCGCCTTATCCAGGTAATGACCAACTTCATCACCAACGGCAACAAGTACACGCCAGTTAATGGCACGGTCACGATCAAAGCCGAAGAGGCAGTCAATATCTGGGATACCGAAGGCGTACGCCGCGTTCTCCATGTCCAGATACAGGATAACGGCATTGGCATGAGTGAAGATGACTTGAAGCGCATCTTCAAGGAGAAATACTTCCGGAGTGATACCGCCCGCGATACAGACGAACCCGGTACTGGCCTGGGTATGGTGCTTACCCGGGGCCTGATTTTGCAACATGGTGGTCAGGTTTGGGTGGAAAGCGAACCTGGCGTTGGCTCCACCTTCCACTTCACGATCCCATTGGCCGATGAAATCCTGCGTGAAGCCATGTAGCAGCCTGCATCTCAGCACTTTAACTGCAAATTGTATGTCACCAGCCTTTGGGGCTGGTGTCTTTTTTGAGGAGATACACCGTATAATCAGAGATACTGTACGGCATCAGCACCAAAAAGGAACAGACAACCAATGACCGAACGTATCGGATTTATCGGGTTAGGCATCATGGGGCGCGGCATGGCCGACAATTTGCTTCAAGCCGGCTTTGAGCTAACAGTATGGAACCGCACCCCGGAACGCATGGAGTCATTCATTGCCAAAGGTGCGGCAGGGGCCCAACATCCGGCTGACCTGGCGCAGAAGTCGGATATCATCATTACCTGCGTCAGCGATACACCGGATGTAGAGGAAGTGATCCTGGGAAAGAACGGGGTTATTCACGGCGTCCAGCCGAATGCGCTGTTGATCGACATGAGCACCATAAGCCCAGCAACGACCCGCCATATCGCGGCCAAACTCGCCGAGAAGGAAGCCCATATGTTAGATGCCCCGATCAGTGGTGGCAGCGAAGGCGCTGCCCAGGGCACGCTCAGTATCATGGTTGGCGGAGAGGAAGCACAAGTTGATCGTGCCATGCCGTGCTTCCAGGCGATGGGAAAGACGATTACCTACGTCGGCGGCCACGGGGCGGGACAAACTGTCAAGCTGGTCAATCAGGTCCTGGTGGTGATCAACGGCCTTGCCGTCAGCGAGGCGCTGTTATTTGCCCAGGCGGGCGGCCTGGATCTACAGCGCACCCTCGATGCAGTTACGCAGGGTGCCGCCGGGAGCTGGATGCTCAGCAACCGTGGCCCGCAGATCATCGCGCGTGACTGGCGCCCCGGGTTCACGATAGACTTGCAGCAAAAAGACCTGCGCCTGGTGCTCGAAGCCGCCGACCAGATGGGCGTTCCCGTACTGGGAACCAGTCTGGTTTTCAACCTGTATCGCGCTCTCCAACAACAGGGCCTGGGCGCCGAGGGCAATCATGCCCTGGCAAAAGCCCTGGAGCGGATCGCAGGGTTCACCATCGGAGAGTAAGATCCGACATCACCACCGCCACCAACAGCTTATTGTCCAAAAGCAGTTTTCAGCTTGTCGGAGAGCCTGGGACCTATGAAAGTTGCTGTAATCTATAACAAGCAGACGATCGACACCGGGGACGTCATCAATGTATTTGGTCCCCAGACCAAAGAGAAATATAACCCTAAAACCGTGGAGCAGGTTGCCAGAGCTCTTGAACAGGGTGGGCACAATGTTAAGGTTATCGAGGGCAATATCAACGTCGGCGACGAATTAAGACATTTCATGCCGCGTGTCATCGCCGGTGAGCGCCACGGCATGGTCTTTAATATGGCTTATGGCATACAAGGCCATAGCCGTTACACTCATATACCGGCGATGCTGGAGATGCTGGGAGTACCGTATGTTGGCTCGGGGCCACAAGCACACGCGATTGCACTGGACAAAGTGCTGGCCAAGATTATCTTCCAGCAACAGGGGTTGCCAACGCCTGCCTTCTGGACGTTCTCTCACCCTGATGAACCCATGGATAGCGTCCAGTTCCCAGCAATTGTCAAACCACGCATGGAATCCGTTTCAATGGGCCTCCGGATTGTCAATAATCAAGCGGAACTCCAGGAGGCGGTTCGGTTCATTATCGAGGCATTCCAGCAGCAGGCCCTGGTCGAAGCCTTTATCGCGGGCCGTGAGTTCGCGGTGGGTTTGTTGGGCAATGGGCAGGAAGTCGAAGTTCTACCGATTGTCGAGATCGACCTAAGTGGCGACCCCCAGGGCATCCAGACCGAGGATGACAAACTCCAGAAACCGCGCGAGAAGATCTGCCCGGCCCCAGTTTCTGATATCGAGGCCAAGCAGATGCGCGACCTTGCGCGCATGACTTTTGATGCCCTGGGGATCTGCGATTTCGCGCGCATTGATCTGCGCATGGATGCCGAGGGCAATCTGTATATCCTCGAACTGAACTCGATGGCCAGCCTCGGGCTTGGTGGATCGTACTATTATGCAGCCCGGAATGCCGGCTACACCTATGATTCGCTGGTCAATCGCATGCTGGACACTGCTGCCGTCCGCTATTTTGGCCAGGATTCATTCTCGCAGCTGGATGATGACAGCACAGATATCCCGGCTGCCCCCCAACCCCTACGCGCGAAAGTGCGCAGCTATGCCCGCAGTAACCTCACGACGATGACTGACTACCTCTATCGAATGGTCAGCACCAATACCTACGTTTACAATATCGAAGGCGTCAACGAACTGGGGCACTGGATCGCTGGACGCATCACCGCGCTCGGTTTCCAGAAACAGGTCTTTCCCCAGAATGATGTCGGCAACACGCTGTATTTCAGCAACCATGAAGGGCCGCAGAATGACATTCTTGTGCTGGGCCATCTAGATACCCCTCACAATTACCAGGCCTATCTCCCCTTCCGCGAGGAACGTGGGCGCTTCTACGGGTCGGGCGTGGCAGAAAGCAAAGGGGGACTGGCGGTCATCCTGGGAGCGCTGCAGGCACTGCGCTTCACGCGGCGGATCCGGCGGGTACGCTGCGGCATTTTACTCACGACGGATGATACGCTGGGCGGCCGCTATAGCAAGCAGCTCGTTGCCGAGCTCGCGACGCGTTCCAAATACGTCGTCGGCACCAAATACAGTGACCTGGGTGGCGGGCTCATTACATCGTGCTCAGGTAGTGCCAGCTTTCAATTTGAGTTGACCAATAGCAAAGGCATTACCGATCAACTGCCCAGTGATGTGATCAAGATCATCTGCCAGAAGATCCTGGCATGGCAAAAACTCGCGGACAAACACCCGGGCCTAACAGTCCGTGCCTCGCGCCTCGAAGCAAAGACATCCGTTGGGGTTGCACCTGACTACGCTAGTGGAAGTCTAATGATCCACTTTAACACAGCGGCCAGCGGGAATGATCTTGAGAAGCAAATCCGCGATATTGCCCGCAAGAATCTGGAGCCTGGTTGCCAGCTCCGCATCCGCCGCAATTTCCATCGGCCAGCAGTTGGTGAAACCGAGGGAAACCGGGCTTTCTTCAAGGAAGTTGTGGAGATCGCCCAGCGTCTGGAGATTAATACCGAGGCCCAGCATCGCAACAGCAGCTCAGACATCTGCCATGTTCCTGTCCATGTCCCCGTATTGGAGGGTTTCGGGCCCCTGGGGAGCGATATCCGGACATCCCGAGAATATATCCTCCGGGATAGCCTACCGGACCGCTCTGCTCTTCTCGCGATGGTGATCAGGCTGAGTGCCGAGGACTTCAAGTGAATAAAATCGATATTATCGAAGGCCAGTTTGAGGCCAGCATCGATCAGAAAAGCGCTGTAGCTGAGGGCGGCATGGTCTCGACGGCATTTCCCCATGCCACCCATGCCGGGGTCCAGATGCTGCGCAAGGGCGGCAACGCCGTCGATGCTGCCTGCGCAGCCGCCCTTGCACTGGCGGTTTGCGAGCCGCAAGCCAGTGGTGTGGGTGGCCAGACCATGGCCATCCTGGACGTTGGCGGACGGCGGATTGCACTCGATGGCTCGACGCGCATTCCATCCCTGGCGCATGCGAGTCGCTTCGACACCCATGATCGTTTCGTTGGCTATCGTGCCACCACCGTTCCCAGCACGATAGCCGTACTCGGCTATCTGAATTTCCGCTATGGCCGGCTTGGATGGCGGCAAATCCTTGAGCCAGCGATTGACATTGCGCGCAACGGCTACCAGATCACGCAGCTTCAACATGATCTACAGGCCAAGAATCTGACCAAGTTCGACGCCGTCCCATCCCGGAGCGGGGCACGCTATTTTCTACAAGATGGCGCAAAGCCTTATCCACCGGGAACGCTCTTCACGCAAGCCGAACTCGCTGCCCTGCTAGAATACCTGGCCGAGAGAGGGCCAAAAGCTTTCTACCAGGGCCGGATTGCCCAGCAGATCGAAGATGATATGCTCGCCAACGATGGTTTCTTGCGAGCTGATGATCTGGCATTTATCCCCTGGCCGGTAGAACGGGTGCCCCTGAAACGACGCTATCGGGATGTCATGGTCTACACCATGCCGCCGCCTGCCGCCGGACGCACGCTACTGCTCACCCTAATGATGCTCAATCATCTTTCATCACGGTTTATTCGCAGCGATAGTTCCGAATCGTACCATTTTATCGCTGAGATCTTTCGCAAGGCTTTTCTGCTGCGTAAGGAGCGGCCGTACGATCCAAACACGTACCCCCAGCTCAGCGATAAGCAGATGCTCAGCCGCGCCCTGGCCAAAGATATGGCGATCTCAATCCGCGACACGATTGACCCAACGCTCCCACTTATCGAGCCACCACTAGAAGACGGTGATACCACCCATTTATCCGTCATGGATGCAGAGGGGAATGCCATTGGAATTACGCAATCTATAGAGCTAGTCTATGGATCGAAGGCCGCGGCGGCAGGTTTGGGGTTTCTGTATAACAACTACATGAACGCCGTCGAGACCAGAGAGGCCTCCCACCCTTACTATCTGCGTCCAAACGGACTCCCCTGGACTTCAGTTGCACCAGCCGTTGTCTATTACAAGAACCAGCCATGGTTGGTTGTCGGCAGCCCGGGCAGCGAACGGATCTACTCGACCATCAGCCAGTTCTTGATGGGTCTGCTAGATCACCGCCTGGGGATGGATCAGGCGATGCGGCGGCCGCGTTTCCACTGTAGCATTGGCGGACGTATCAGCCTGGAGGCTAGCCGTTTCGACCCCGCAACCATCGACTATCTGGTAGGAATGGGCTACAAGATCGACCGGCGCGAAGCCTTCGCATTCTATCTGGGTGCGATTCATGCGGTGATGCGCACCGCTTCACGCGGTTACTTTCAGGGTGTCGCTGAGCAGCGCCGCGATGGTACGGCAGAGGGACCGTGATGGAAAAACTGCCAGTACTGCTAAGCATCCCACATGGCAGCAACCACATCCCACCGGTGGTTGAGAATCGAGTCATCCTCTCGGCAGAAGATATCCATGACGATATCGACCCTTATACCCGCGAAATATATGATCTCAGCGAGCATGTCGAGGCTGTTGTCGTCGCCCACGCTGCCCGAACCATTGTCGATGTCAATCGCTCACCCGACGACCGTCCACCGCAGAATCCTGACGGCGTCATCAAAAGCATGACCTGCCTGGGACGCCCAATCTATCACGGCGGCTGGTGGCCGGATGAGCCCGTGACTGATCACCTCCTCCACCACTACTACCTGCCTTTCCATCAGGCAATCCAGGCGGCGCTGGATAATCCACGCATTAAGCTAGCGCTGGACTGCCATTCCATGCATCCCGTCGGTCCGGCCATCGGACCTGATACGGGGCAAACTCGCCCGCTGATCTGCCTCGGCAACTTGCACAATCAAAGCTGCGAGGAGTCGACTCTCCGGCACCTGGCACAGTGCCTGCAGATGGCTTTCGGGCTTGAGGAGCAACAGATCGCGTTGAACACACCCTTCGCTGGCGGATATATCACGCGTACATACGGTCAGCATTCGGCACCCTGGATCCAGCTAGAACTCAACCGCATCCTGTATCTTGACCCGGCCTGGTTTGATGCCACCACCCTATCTGTTGCACCTGAACGCCTGGCCGCACTGCGGCGTCAATTCATGGCGGCCCTAGAGACGTTTTTTGCCTGAACATACAATTGCGCAACACCTGTTAGGTTGCGAGACTGGGCCATATCCCGTATGCTACCTATACTTGTGGGTTGGTGCATCCAACCGGCGACGATACTGGTGTGAGAAAAGCAACCTGGATCACAAGACCTGTCACTTGACCGCAATTTCGCTCTGGCGCAGAATCGGATACATACGCATTCAATGAGGGACATGCTAGGATGTCGGATAAAACCGAATATACGATACAGAATCTATTTGAGGCCTTCGTCTATCTGCGCCGCCAGGGCGCAACGCCCGATTATGCCCTTCAGTACCTTAAGCAAATGCGCCCCGTTATTTCCGCCAATCAACGCGATGAATTAGCCCAGCTCATCCGCCAATGGGAGAAAACCGAAGGTATACACCATCGGCCCAATCCCGATGCGCAGATCCAGCCACCGCCTCCCCCGACACCCGAACCAGAGCCTAAGCCGGCAGAGGCGCAGGTCAAATGTCCGCAGTGTGGGACGATGAACCGTCCGGAGGCACGCTACTGCTTCTCATGCGGCACACTCCTCACCCGCAGCGGTACCGAGCAACTGTACAGCGACGAAGCAAGCCTCAATGGCGCCAGTTTCGGCAAGCTCTCCTCATTGATATTCACCGTACGTGGATTCGAGCAGAAACCCATCCATGTGAATATCGAGGACTTCGAAGAGATTATCATTGGGCGAACCGCAGCTGATAGTGTCATCGTTCCAGATGTCGACCTGACCGGGTTCGATTCCCAGAAGCTGGGGGTATCGCGGGTTCACGCGACGTTGAAACGCAAGGATACCACCGTCACCATTTCGGACATGGGCAGCGTGAACCATACATATTTAAACGGGGAGCGTATCTTCCCTCAGGAAATCCGTGTCCTGCGCGATGGGGATGAACTACGGCTAGGCCGCATGGTGATTCGGATATCATTCCAACGAGAACTCAAACGCATCAAATAGCAACCTCAGCGACTTACAACCTAGCGTGCTGGCTTAGCCAAAATGATAGCGACGCCTCGCAGTGTATCCTCCCGATAGCTGGGATAGCGCTATCGGCTACTCAGCAGGACAACAGCGCGGCCAGCGCCTTAGCCTGGCATATTGCGCACCCAGGTATCTAGCTCTTGGTGAGCCCCGCAGCACTATGCTAGACTGTAGGTAGACAGAAACATGGCAACGGAGAGATGCGCCTCATGTCTAAACCCCTGACCGTACGCCCGTCGCCGCTAGCGGGCCGCTGGTATCCACGCGACCCCGAAGAACTTGCTACCCTGGTTGATCATTATCTAAATGTGCCAAACACACGCCAATTCGCCCGGCCGATAGGGGTGTTGGTCCCGCATGCCGGCATCATCTTCTCAGGTTCAGTCGCAGGCAAAGCCTTTAGCATAACGCGGGACCTCACTATTGATAGTGTCGTGATCGTCGGCCCTTCACATCATCCCTATCCAGCACGGTTGCTTTCAACCGCACATAGTCACTACGAAACCCCACTGGGCCGGGTACCCGTCGCCGTTGACCTGGTTGAAGCACTCGAATCAAGACTGGGAGTCCGTCGTGTTGCCAACGATCCAGAACACGCCATCGAAATCGAGCTTCCCTTTCTGCAACAAGCCCTGAAGGGCACCTTCAACCTGCTGCCAATCGCCATGATTGACCAGAGTTGGGAAACATCACAACAACTGGGCAAACTGATCGCGGAGCTGATTCAGGATCGCCAGACATTGCTGGTCGCCAGTTCCGACCTGTCCCATTTCTATCCGCAGGAAGAAGCCAACCGGCTTGATCGCGTGATTCTGGATGCCGTTGCGGATTATGCGCCGCAAGCTGTCATTCAGGCCGATGAGCAGGGGCAGGGATTCGCTTGTGGACGTGGCGCAATCGCCGCAACAATGGTCGCCGCCCAACGTCTGGGCGCCAGCGCCGCCGAGATTGTTGGATATGCGACGTCAGGTGATGCAACAGGCGATATGTCGCGCGTGGTGGGCTATGGAGCGGCCCTTTTCAACTAGATCGCATGTATGCTCAGGTCGCCGTCAATCGACCAGTTCAGCAGGCATTTCACTATAAAATCCCGGCAGAATTGGTCGACAAACTTCAGCTCGGCCATCTGGTGGAGGTCGAATTCGGCACCGCCCGTTTGAGTGGTATTGTGGTCGGGTTTGACGATGACAGCCCAGTGCCCGAGACCAAGCCGGTTCGCCGCCTTCTGGACTCCACACCCGTTGTTACGTTGCTCCAGTTGCAACTGGCGGAATGGCTTGCCACGACAACAATGACCCCGATTGGTGCCTGTCTATGGTTGATGCTCCCCCCTGGCCTGACAGGCCAGAGTGTTACCCGCTACACATTGCTTGAACCTGATGATCCGGGCAATACAACAACACAGAAACGGGTCCTGAATCTCTTGCGGCGCCGTGGCCCATTGACCAGCCACCAGCTCGAACGCTCGCTCCCTCGCCAGAACTGGCGCGCTGCCGTCAACCAGCTCCTGCGGCGGCAAACAATCGGTCAGGAGCAAATCTTCCGCCCCCCACAGGCTCGGCCAAAACACGTCCGCTCAGCCCGGCTTGCGATTCCCATTGCAACAATACCCGATATTGCGATTCACCTCGGCAACGAGTCACGCCGGGCCAATGTACTCGAAGTGCTACTGACAGCGCCCGATCGTAGCCTGCCCCTGTCCACTCTGACAGATCTGGCCGGGTGTAGCGATGCACCTGTCAAGACCCTGGCCAAAGATGAGACGGTAGCTATCGAAGCCAAGCATGTCCGCCTCCTGTGCTCGTCTGAAACGGCACACGCGCGAATTATGGAACTGCGCAATAGCCAGCCCTATCTCGATGTGCTCAACCTACTGGCAACAGCTAAAGATGGGCTTGATGCGAGCACAATCTATGCCCAAACCGGGACGAACCTCAGCCACCTCCGCCGCCTTGCCGAGGCCGATATGATCATCCTGGGGGAAATGGAAGTCTGGCGTGACCCCCTGGCCGACCTTTCCGTAGCGCCACAGCTCCCGCCACCCCTAACAAGCGGACAGCAGGCGGTCTGGGATCAGATCCAGCCGTATATCGACCGGCACCATTGGCGCGCTGCTTCGAAAGGCCCGTCAGGGGCGGATACCTTTCTTCTGCACGGTGTAACAGGGTCAGGGAAAACGGAGATCTATCTGCGGGCCACTGAGCGGACGCTTGCTCAGGGGCGCCAGGCAATCATTCTGGTGCCAGAGATTGCCCTCACCGCGCAATTGATTGACCGTTTTGCAGCACGTTTTCCTGAGCGCCTGGCCGTGATCCATAGCCGATTGTCCAGTGGGGAACGCTACGATACCTGGCGGCGGATACGGCAGGGCGAGGTTGATATTGTAATCGGCGCGCGCTCGGCGCTGTTCGTTCCCCTGCCTGACCCGGGTTTGATTGTACTGGATGAAGAACATGATGACAGTTATAAGCAATCGCCGCCTGTTACCCCACCCTACTATCACACCCGTGATACCGCCATCCAGGCGATGCGACTCAACGGGGGCATTGTGATTTTAGGGAGCGCCACCCCTGATCTGACGACAATGTATCGCGCCAAGCAGAGTGACTATCACCTCCTGGAGCTTCCCGACCGGATTATCGCGCATCGCGACAAGATCAAGCGGCAAACGGAATACCTGAACTTGCCTGAGGCCCGCTATCTACCAACGGACGCTAGCGAAGCCGTCAGCGCTGACCTGCCGCCAGTCGAGATCGTTGACATGCGGCAGGAGCTGCGCGCCGGTAACCGGAGCATTTTCAGCCGCCTGTTGCAGGACAAGCTAGCGCATGTTCTATCCCAGGGGCAGCAGGCGCTCTTGTTTCTGAATCGGCGCGGCACGGCTACTTTCGTCATGTGCAGGGATTGTGGTCACATTGTGTTATGCTCAAATTGTGACACCCCCATGACCTATCACCGAACCCAGGAAGCGCTGCTCTGTCACTACTGTGGTCATCAACAGCCTAATCCAGTCAGTTGCATCGTCTGTGGCAGCGAGCGCATACGCCATTTCGGTGCCGGTACCGAGCAAGTGCACCGCACACTTGAGGAGATGTACCCACAGGCCCGTGTCCTGCGCTGGGACCAAGACACCGCAAGCCAGAAAGGAGCCCATGAGACGATCCTGCGGCGCTTCATGAATCGTGAGGCAGACATACTGGTGGGCACGCAGATGATCGCCAAAGGGCTGGACATCCCCCTGGTCACTCTGGTGGGAATCATCTCAGCTGATACCTCGCTGGGATTACCTGACTACCGCAATGGTGAGCGTACGTTTCAATTGTTGACGCAAGTTGCCGGACGCGCCGGACGTGGCGTTCTGGGCGGCGAGGTAATTATGCAGACCTATCAACCAGAGAACTACGCTGTCCAGGCGGCGGCGGAGCACGACTATCACGCCTTCTATGCACAAGAGGTGGCCTACCGCCAAAGCACTCAATACCCGCCGTTTGTACGTCTCGCACGTCTGCTATTCCGGAACCGGAATCCGGCGCAAGTAGAGCACGAAGCCAGAGCAACGGCTGTGATCCTACATGACCGTGTGGCCGAACGCCATCTAACCGCTACGGAGATCATCGGCCCCACACCCTGCTTCTTCATTCGCCTGGAAGGGGTTTTTCGTTGGCAAATCCTGGTGCGTACCACCAATCCAGTAGCCGTATTTGACGGCATCGACCTCGGCCAAGACGTGATGCTGGACATTGACCCGGTTGATACGCTATAGACTCTCGGCTAAGGAGAGGGTAGCGGGACGGCTCTTCAGGGAACCGCCCCAGGGAAGAGACTATTCGTAACGCAGCACGTTCAAGGGCTTCTCGCCGGAAGCACCCCACACGGATAATACAGCCGCCACAAGCGAGATAACGATACACAGACCCATCAACAGGAAAGCAGTCTGATAGGGTATGACTGAGCCAAGCTCATCATCGAAGATCTGTGCCAGCAGGATCACCAGACCCACAAAGCTGATCCCGACACCGATCAGGCCACCGACAATCCCCATCAGGCCATTTTCCATCAGCAGCATGCCGAGAACGCGCTCGCGCTGCAGGCCAACGGCTTTCATAATACCGATCTCGCGCCGGCGTTCCATCGTCGATAGCGCGACAGAGTTTGCGATTACGACCCCACCGACAGTTAGCGCCAGTGCGGCGACCAATGTCGGGAAGGAAGTGAATTGCTCGATGATGCGATTGATCAGGTCGTTGAGCAACCGCGTTTCCAGTAGGAACGCACCCGAGATCTCGTTGACATCGCGGCGCAAATCGGGGATCCGATCTTCATCGACATCAGCCACCGCGAAGACTCCCTCTGAAGACATACCAGAAAAGGCATCGCGCGGTGCATAGAGGGGCGAATTCGCGGCCTCAATCCCCGTTGCCTGAGTTATGCCGACCACACGCAAGGTGACGGTATCATTCGCATCTTCATTCACCGCCAGCACCATAAGATCACCAACTTCGATACCCGCCGCATCGACAACCGGATCGCCATAAATGACTACAGGCCAAATACCCGCCTCATCCGGTTGACTGTCCCTGGCCGGATCAAGATTACGGCCTTCAGCAAAACCCACTTCAGGCAGATTGGCCTGCAAACCACGGCCATCAACACCACTGAAGAGGTCAGGGAGGTCATCGCGCGTATCCACGTTGTCAATACGCGCCTGCAACTGCTCTAGAGTCAGGCTCTCGCCGGTGCTCTCGTCTCGGTATTTGACCAACTGCGTATTAAAGGAGTTGACAAGGGAGAAGCTCTTGACACCATTGTCCTCCTTGCTCAGCGCGGCTTCGATATCCTCAACCGTGCCCTCACTGCCGGCGGCGAAGATCAGGACATTGCCCCCGATTTCGTCTTCCAACAGTTCTGCGAAGGCTGAGTTGATCGAGTCAACGAGCATGGTGATAATGCTCAGCGTGAAAACGCCAACCACCAACGCCACTAATGTCGACGCACCACGCCCTTTCGAGCTGAGCATTGAACGCATGGCGATTTTGAGATCCACAAAGGTATAGCGCTGGATCAGCCAGCCTAGAACCCACAAGGGCGTGACCAGAGCGATGATCAACGGGATGAGCGGCCAGAAAAGTGGAAACGCCAGGATCAGAATACCTGGCCAGATCTCGCCAATGCGTCCCCCACCGACTGCCCAGATCATCAGCCACAGCAAAATATACAGATAGCCAACAATCACGACTGTGCCGGTCAACACCAGAATGGCTGGAACCGCCCTGGCAAAGAGGATCCCCAGCACGGGCAAGACAACCAGAAACCCAGCCCACTGAAACGCATGGATTGCCCAGCTCCGGCCACGGCGGTTCTCACGCAGCGAGAGATAGCTACTGATAACCAGTGGAATGGCCATCGCTACGCCATAGACAAAGCCGATAATCGACACGATAAGCGTCAGATTGCCCAGTTCATCCAGCAGATCACCCAGCAAGCCTTGTGCGACGAGGCTCAAGGCCATAATCAGCGCGACAACGGCAACAAAGGCGCTAAAACGTCCTGCCCGCGGAATAACAGTCTCGCTGGGGCGCAGCACCGTCGCCGGCCGCACCTGTCCAGCCGCCAGTGTGGGCAAAAAGCCGAAGATGGCGGTGATGATGACCCCCACCACGAAGCCATTGATAACGGGATCCAGAGCAATGGTAAAGGTCAACGATTGGCCCAGGAAGGTCTCGGCCACGCCCTTGGTCGCGAAGGCCGCTCCCCAACCAGCGAAGATCCCCAGAATGCTGCCGATGACCCCCATAATGATCGCCTCCACCAGGAAGAGTATGGTGATTTCCTCCGGCTCAAGGCCGA
>JAADYW010000031.1 GCA_010092845.1 Chloroflexota bacterium | reverse complement strand
CCATTGGCCTATCTACTCGCGCGGTATCACTTCAAAGGCCACCGACTGCTCTCAGTCCTCGTCGAATTGCCGATTGTGCTGCCGCCTGCCGTCGCTGGATTGGCACTCCTGCTGGCTTTCGGTCGCAACGGCCTGCTCGGCGCCTGGTTATTGGCCTGGTTTGGTGTCTCTCTGCCATTCACTTCGGCAGCGGTGGTCATCGCCCAGACCTTTGTGTCGATGCCTTTCTATGTCCGCACTGCGCAGGTCGGCTTCCAATCTATTCCGCCCGTTCTGGAAGAAGCCGCACGAGTCGACGGCGCGGATGCCGTGGCGACGATGTTCTATATTACCCTGCCGCTGGCGCGCCGCGCACTCGTGGCCGGTATGCTACTGAGCTGGGCGCGGGCGCTGGGAGAATTCGGCGCCACGATTCTCTTTGCTGGGAGTCTGGAGGGCCGCACCCAGACGCTCTCCTTGTTGGTCTACAATGCCTTTGAACGCGATCTGGATGCTGCGATCTGGACCGCAGTTGTTCTCATCGCCGTTGCGATGGCGACAATGCTTGTGGCGCGAAGCCTCTTCCGCGAGACCGACCGCAATGACGCCTTGACGTGATCCCGTTCCTGAGAGCGACTCTAGCTGCCCTGTGCCAGCAGGGCCAATAGCTCCTGGCCGACATTCTCTCGTTCGATTAAGCCGCATTCCTTTAGCCGGCCGATGAGGTCCAGCCATTGCGCCCGGCGTGGATGGTCTGCGAGGGCATCTTGCAGGATGGCAGCGGCGGTAGCGACATCGTTGTGCGTGTCGGCCAGGGTGATTGCCTGCCAGAAGGCTAGCTCTTCGAGTTCTGGGGCTTCTTCGCGGGCTTCCTGCCACTTGGTCAGGGCGCGCTCCCGATCTCCGGCGTCAAGCGCCGTGTATCCCTCAGCGTCGATGATCTGCGTATGGCGGAGGCGCACCAGCCGACCTAACTCGGTTATCGGATCGGTGTGCTCATCAACCCGCAGGTCGTAGACAGTTTGCCATTCAGCGGTATCTGGATTGCCGCTGACAATGCGCAAAGCAGCGGATTGCATACCCCGGATATCCCCATCTTCGGCCTGAGCCGCGTGTAGGGCTGCTATCATTCGCTGTGCCAGATCACCGGTCGCCGACTCATACGCCCCGCGCATTGCCGGGATCACTGTGCTATGGGTCATCATGTTGGCCTGGATGCTGTAGCCATCTCCCACATGATGTTGCGCCTCGCGGATGCAGCCACTCCCCGTGAAGGCAGCGGCACGCCCCTGATTATCGACCACCCCCATCTGCCGGCGCGTTGCGTCAGGATCAGTTGCCACCAGTGCTGCGATAATCCGCTCTGGATCGACACCTTGTTGCAACATGGACAACGCCATCGGGCCGAAGCCGATGTTCGCCAACGATTGGGTAATCATCGCGCCGCGCCCGGCTTTCATCCAGATGATGTAGCGCCCAACGCCTATCTGGTGCGTCTGGACGGCCACACCCAGCTGGCCTGTCTGCTCGTCGCGGGCGACGATGCTATACGTGCTATAGAGGTTGTGATGCCATGCCATTGATCGAATCTCCCTTTTTCTGGCTAGACGTGGTGGCTATCTGGAAGTGTGGTGAGATGGGGATCCGCTAATGGTGTCATAGAACAGCGGTCGTCCTTCGACCGGTTCCGTCGCCACGGCCAGGGCTTTCTCGTGTAGGCGCTTGATGGCCCGTGCCAGACGCGCTTGATCATTGGCATGCACACGAAACACGATATCTCCGCGATTCACCTGGTCCCCGATTTTGTGCAATGTTTCAACGCCAACGGCATGGTCAATTGGCGCGCCTTTGGTTTCACGCCCACCACCGACATCAATGACCGCTTGCCCGATCTGAAGCGCATCCAGCCGCTCGATGTATCCGCTTTGCGCCGCGGTGATGGTCTCACAGAATTCTGCGGTGGGCAACAATTCAGGGTTATCAACCTGGCGCACATCGCCGCCCTGCGCCGCGACCATTGTACGGAATTTGCCGAAGGCACTCCCGTCCTGGATCGCTTGCCGGGCAGCATCTCGGGCTGATTCAATTGTCTGGTATTCGCTATGAGGGGATAGAACGATCATCTGGGCTGCGATCTCGATAACGTGGTCCGTGAAATCGTTGGGACCCTCGCCATGGAGCGTCTCGATCGCTTCACGCACCTCCAGCGCGTTGCCGGCCGTGATGCCGAGCGGTTGGCTCATATCTGAGAGCAGGGCGGTAACGGCTTTGCCAGCATCGACACCGATTTCGACCATCGCCGTGGCCAGGCCACGTGCCTCGGCGAGTGACTTCATAAACGACCCTTCGCCAACTTTGACATCGAGAACGATGGCGTCGGTCCCGCTGGCGATTTTCTTACTCATGATACTGCTGGCAATCAAGGGGATGCTCGGTATGGTTCCTGTGACATCGCGGAGTGCATATAGATTCCGGTCGGCGGGTGCCAGATTGGCCGTCTGTCCGGCGATGACCAGATGGTTTTCCTTAGCCAATTGTTTAAATCTCTCAATGGATAGCTCAACCTGAAAGCCAGCGATAGACTCGAGTTTGTCGAGGGTGCCACCCGTATGGCCCAGGCTGCGCCCGCTCATCTTGGCGACGGGAATGCCACAGGCCACAACAATGGGTAGAACCACCAGCGAAGTCTTGTCGCCAACGCCACCCGTGGAGTGCTTGTCAACGGCGTAAGGGACAACATCCGATAGATCGGCCTGGTCGCCGCTTCTTACCATGGCTAACGTAAGATCACTCGTCTCCTGCCGCGTCATTCCATTCAGGACGACGGCCATTAACCATGCCGCTGCCTGATAGTCGGGAATACGGTCGGCAGTATATTCTGCGATGAACCAGTTAATCTGCGCTGTTGAGAGGGGTTTCTTATCCCGTTTCAGGCTGATGATCTCGACAGCGCTCATCGTCTCGGAACTTGAGGGTTTCATCTTGCTCACCTTTTTATCGCAATAAGTTCGCTGAGTATAGAAAAGGAAATCGGTTTTATGCAAGAGCTTTGGCTGGTATTGGCCCTTATGGTGGCCTACGGCGTCGTCCATAGCTTGTTGGCGACGTTCGGCTTCAAAGCCCTGGTCATCAACGTATGGGGCCAGCGGACCTACTTCGGCCTCTATCGCTTGTTTTTTAATTTCATCGCAACGGTGATGATTTTGCCAGTGCTCCTCATTATCTGGACACG
Organism: Chloroflexota bacterium; assembly: GCA_010092845.1. Taxonomy (GTDB): domain Bacteria; phylum Chloroflexota; class Anaerolineae; order Aggregatilineales; family J027; genus J027. The sequence continues at coordinate 15,835 of JAADYW010000031.1, read as the reverse complement.
TCCCGGTGAGACGATCTGGCAGATCGAGATGCCACTCAGTGGTGGCTTCACGATCTTGCAAGGCGTAGGGTTGCTTGGCCTAACAGTATCAATGCTACAGATTGACGCGATGCGCTTTCTGGGGATCCGGCAAGCGGCTGCCTGGTTGAACGGCGACCGCCTGCCGCTGCCGCCGGAGCCGCTCCAGTTGACGGGGGTCTATCGCGTGGTCCGCCATCCGCTGTACCTGTTCAGCCTCCTGCTGATCTGGCCGGTATCCACAATGACGGCGGCCTGGCTGGGGTTCAGTATTGCTTCCACGGCGTATTTCGTGGTTGGTTCGCTGCTTGAGGAGCACAAGATGCGCCGCGTTTATGGCGAAGTCTACCAGGTCTATCAAGAGCATGTTCCTTGGATGGTACCATTCCTCAAGTTCAATACCCCTTCTGGCAAGCGCGCAACGGCTTCGGAGCAATTTCCGGACTAGCGTCCGCTTTTCTCATTGGTTATTCATGTTTTCCTGCTAAAGTGCATGCAGTTCATACTGATAGCGACGATCCTGGTCTGAAGGAGACACACCTGCGATGGCGAAAAAGCGATCACGTACCAACAAAAAACAGCGCCAACTAAGCCAGCAGAAACAACAACAGTTCATGTTAATTGGTGGCGGGGCTGTTGTTGCTGTGGCCTTGTTCATCGGCGTTATTCTATTTATGCAAAATGATGCCGATGTGGAGGCCTGCGCCGCGACTGACGAAGAGTGCTATGGCACCTATCTTGCGGTCGAAGAGCGTGGCCTGACAGATGAGCAGATTCCGTACATTGGCCCTGAGGATGCACCGATTATTATTGCTGAGTTCTCGAATTTCGAGTGCGTGCACTGCAAGACCTATCATGATACGGTGAACCGGATCATCGAGCAACATGTTCAGAATGGTGAAGCTCAGTTCCAATACTTGCCACTGTCGAACACGTCCGGCTCACGCGTTGCGGCCCGGGCGGCAGTCTGTGCTGCTGAGCAGGATGCCTTCTGGCAGTTCCACAGCGAGCTGTTTGAATTTCAGGGCACGGGTAGCTTCAACACGGACTCGGTGCAGGATATAGCCGACGAGATGGGGCTTGATATCGATGCTCTGGAAGACTGTATGAACTCCAATGTTCCCGATCGTGCACTGAACCAGGCCAGAACACTCTCTTCGCGCCTGGGCGTGACGGGTACGCCGACGGTGGCTTACAGCCTCGATAACGGGCAGACCTGGCAGGTACTCGAAAGACGTGATCTGGGCACGGTTAGCGCGCTGATTGCCCAGGCGAACGCTCAGGAAGGTTAGCGAAGACAACAGGTAGTCCCCTTAGTTTCTGCATTTACCAGTGTTTGAGCCGTCTGTATCGCTCCACAGACGGCTTTGTCTTTTTGTGGACTATCGCTGATTGTGTTTCGGGGATTCCGGGAAGGCTACCAGTTTGTCGGTGGATAGTACACTGAAAAGGTGGCGTGTGTTGATGCGCCACCTTTTCACTTAACTGGTAATATCAGGCTCCACCGCAGGCCTGTCGTTTTGGCCGGCGTTGGTCCTTCTGACTCGGCTAGTTCACAACCGGCAGGCTTTCAACCGGAACCGGTAGCGAGACCCAGTCGCCGGTATTGGTTACCCAGCCTACCCAGGTACCTTCGCCAATGGCCTCGTAGCGTACATTCAGCCAGGAGCCATCGGTATTGCGCCCCAGGACGGTGACAGTGGCACCGTTGCCAAGCGAACGGACCAGGGCGCTGTTGGCATCCGGTTGTTCGTACATGTTCAGGTTGGCCCCTTCGGGGATACTGATCGTACCCGTAACCTCAGTGCTGCTACCCGTAGTGCCACTGGACGCACCGGCGTTGCCGTCGGGTGCTGGTGTCGCCAGGCCAAGCTCTTCGCCTGTCTGGATTGTGTCGGCCACGGGGATTTCGGACAGCTCGAGCTCTTCCCCGCCGAGGCTGAGGATGGTATAGCGTGCCAGGACCCAGCCTGTGCGAACGATACGGTCAGCATCGGTGAATTCGACGAAAAGCCAGGTACTGTCTACATCGATAGACTCTTCATCATCTGTGGTGTCCTCTCCATCAGGCTCTTCCTCGACAACTTCAACCGCCTCGCCCGTCGTCCGCTCGATGACGACCAATTGGGCGCCATTGGGTACCAGTGTCAGGGATTCGGAGTCGCTGCTCGGCTGCCGTCGCAGGTGGAGATTAACACCCCGATCAAGGTTAACGGTGGCAACCGGAATCTCGACGACAGGGGTGGGCGGACTCGGCACGGTGTCGACAGGGATGGCCGGGTAATTGTAGGGAACCATCACTATCACTGGCGGCCAGATCTCAAGATCTTCGAGGGCGAAAAACTCATCGACTTCTGTGATGAGCTCGTTGCGATAGGTCAAGATCACGAAGTCGGCGCGGATCCAGCAATCGATTGAGCCACCGTCCGGTTTGGCCCAGAGTGTGCTCAACCAGATATCTTCAAATGACTCAGCGTCTTCCCGTGGGTCAGCAAAACTACCCTCTTCGACCGGAACGAAGGGCCGCTGGACCTCTTCATCAGAGGGGCCTGCGTAACCAATGATCTCGAGAACAGTGTTGTTTGGGATGAGATCGAGCGAGAAGGCTTCAGGAGAGGGGTATTCACGACAGTGGAGGTTGACACCTTCATCCAGATTGACCGTGCCACGCAGCACGCGATCGTTCTGCTGCTGAGGGCCTGCCGGCGCGGGATCAAATGGCGCAGGCGTTGCGGTTGGCTGCTGCGCGCTTGCGGTGTCCTGGCCAGTGCCAGCGGCTGTATCTGGGCTGGTCTCGGTGGTGTCCGTTGTACTCGTGTCGGTAGCGTTGCTCGCGTCGCTGCCGCTCTGAGGATCGTTAGTGTTCTCATCCCCCGCGCTCGCGCTGGTCGTCTCGGTTGAGGCTGACTCAGAAGTATCCACGGCGGCAGCTACGCCAGTATCAGCCATTGCACCAGGCAGGCTGTTTTCGCTTACCACTAGTGCGGTCTCGGCAGCACTCACTCCGGCTGAAGCATTGGCATAGACGAGAAGCGTGTAGTGTGCGCCACCAACCATCACTTGCTCATCGAGGTTCAGCTCGAGCGTGTCGCCATCGGCGCTTACACTGGCCACAACATTGTAAACGCCTGGCTCGAGATCTACGGCTTCGCTGGCACTATAGGTAGAAAGTGAGCTGGCGAGGGGGGTGCCTTCGTCGAGTGCGACATCAGCCGGCCCTGTGGGGACTGTATTAATCACCACGACACGTGCGCGGCTGCTGTCCAGGCCTGCGACATCGTCTTCGTAGATCGAGAAAGTGAAGGTGTCATCCGAGAGTGCGCCAACAGCAACAATGGTTGCCGCCCCGGTGGAGCTGCTGATGTTCAGTCGGGCACTGGCTACAGCCTCGCTATTGGGCGGGGAACCGGCTTCGCGCACAATGATCGAGACGTCACCGGTGGGCAGGGCGATATGGGGCGTCACCATTCCCGGCTCCAGCCCGACGATGATCTTGGTTTCATCATTGACGTACAGGTCAACTGCTGGGGCATCGCTGCTGCCGTGAGCAATGCGCGCTCTGATAGTTTCGGTGGTAAGGGGTGGCAGTAGCGGTGTTTCGAGCCGGATGACGGAAGGGTCATCGGCTGTCCCGGCGACGATAAGCTTGTACAGCATACCGGTATTGAAGTTGACGACACCTACCTCAGCCAGGGCCAGATCCGGGGTCCCGCCGGTCGGTGTGACCAGCAGTTCCCAACTACTGACGGGCGGATTAACCGTACCCGACGGAGTGTTGAAGGCAATGCCTTGCGCGATAGGTGCCCCGTTGGCGCCGATGATGTCAATCGGATCCACACCTGGGATCGTATGGACGACGTGCAAGCTCGCCTGGCCCAGCTGGGATGCGGTAAGACGGTCTTCGCTGATGGCGATCTGCGGGGGGCCATCCGCGCCGGGATGGATGATCAGGCTCTGTTGAATACCCTCAGATGGTGCGGCTAGGGATAGCGTCTCCCGTAAAAATGGGGCTGTGTCACTGGGGGCGCCAGCGGGGAATAGTGACAGGGTATGTTCGCCGGTAGGTAGCCTCAAGTGGGGTGTGGCTTCACCAAACGCTGCCCCAGCGACAACTAGGCTATCATTGATATAGATATCAACCTCGCCTCCGCCGGGGAGAGCGTGAACAAATCTGACGCCAACTTCACTGCCACCTGTCTGGGCTTGAGCAGGGGATGGGCTCAGGAGTGTGCCCAGCGCAAGCAGCGTGAGCAGTGTCAGAATCACAAGAGTATTTCGCCTCATAACAGATGTTTCCTCCATAACTTATGCTTGGGTTGCCAGTTTAACACATGTGTCAACGGACTGTTGACGGGTGATCGTCCAACGATAACCCTACATCGGATTTGCTAGATGGTACCTTCCTGCCACTGATTGAGATACGCCACCTGTTCATCGGTAAGAGTATCTATTTTTACACCCATTGCTGCAAGCTTCAAGCTGGCGATTTCGGCGTCGACTTGAGCCGGGATCGTGTACACAATATTCTCAAGCTGGTCGTGGTTGGCCAGCATATACTCCGCTCCCAGGGCCTGGTTTGCGAAGCTCATGTCCATGACGCTGGCCGGATGGCCTTCAGCCGCGGCGAGATTGATCAAACGCCCTTCGCCGAGAAGGTAGAGGACACGGCCGTCCTTGAGATGATAGCGCTCCACATGGCGGTTAACAAGCTCAGCCGGCCGGTCGGATAGTTCCGCCAATCCTTTGAGGTTGATTTCAACGTTGAAATGACCCGAATTTGCCAGAACGGCGCCATGCTTCATGCGTTCCATATGCGGGATATCGATGACGTTGATGTCCCCGGTAGAGGTGACGAAAATATCACCAATCGGTGCCGCATCGAGCATTGGCATGACCTGGTAACCATCCATGACTGCCTCAAGGGCTTTAACGGGGTCAATCTCCGTTACGATTACCCGGGCGCCAAGCCCCTTGGCCCGCATGGCAATTCCCCGGCTGCACCATCCGTAGCCGGCAACAACGACAACGCGCCCGGCAAGGAGCAGATTGGTAGCGCGGATAATGCCGTCGATTGTGCTCTGGCCGGTGCCATAGCGGTTGTCAAAAAGATGCTTTGTCAGGCTATCGTTGACGGCAATCACAGGGAATTTCAGCGCCCCATCTTTGGCCATTGCCCGAAGCCGGATGACCCCGGTTGTGGTTTCTTCGGTGCCACCCATGACGTCGTTGAGGAGGTCGGTACGCCCCTTGTGAAGTTCGCTGACCAGATCAGCGCCGTCGTCCATGGTGATATGCGGCTGGTGATCGAGAGCCGCATTGATATGCTGAAAGTACGTGTCGTTATCTTCGCCACGGACGGCGTAGACGGGAATCTCGTCGTGGTGGACGAGCGAGGCGGCCACGTCATCCTGGGTGCTCAGCGGGTTTGATGCACACAGAACCACATCCGCGCCACCACTCTGCAATGTGCGCATCAGATTTGCCGTCTCGGTGGTCACATGAAGGCAGGCCGAGATGCGCAGTCCTTTTAGCGGCTGCTCTTTGGCCAAGCGCTCGCGGATTTGCCGCAGGACCGGCATTTCCTGCTCGGCCCATTCGATTCGCAGCCGGCCGCCGGGTGCAAGGTCAAGATTCTTGACATCATATTCGGAACTCATCAAATTCTCCTTAGTTGGTTGATAATAGCTTACAGCCTTTAGTTATGCGCTCTGCCGGGCACAGTTTCCCCGGGCTAGGAGGCCGTGTTGATCTTCTGGCAACTGTGCTCTTGAGTACCAACTCTGTATGCTGGAACCAGTCTAACAGCCTATGGTTAGGCTTGGCATCGTTGATTCATAAAGTCCCTGTGTTGATGCGCCATTTCGCAGGTCCTTCAATGATTGGCGCGTGAATATGGTAGCCGAGTTTCTTATAGACGTGAATCGCTGGCTTGTTCTCTTGGAGAACGTTGAGAATGACAGTCTTCACGCCCATCTCAAAGAAGCGTGCAGTGACTGCAGCCGTCGTTAATGTAGCGTATCCCTGACCACGCTTATCCGGCCGCGTATATACCGAGCCGACCGCGGCGATGCCTTCGCTGGGGGCGCTAACATGCGTACCTGCGACAGCAACGAGCTCTCCAGCCTCTTCGATACCGAAGTAAACCCCACTTGCCAGGCGGCTTGCAGTGGGGGTTGTCATCGTCACCTGGCCGCCCGGATCCCTGCGAAAGAGCTGGTCCCAGCTGGCGGCATCGCTTCCATTGAGGGGACGCAACCCGGAGATCGTCTTCGTTGGCGGGCGGAAGGTTTCTGGGGAGACGGCCATGCGCCACAGGAGGTCATATTCGGGTGCTTCATAATAGCGTTGCAAGACAGCCAGGTGCTCGGCGGGTAGCATGTAGAAAACTGTTCTCGGCAAGTCCCCAGCGCTGAGCAAGCTGGCTACAAACGCTTCCGGTCCAAATAGGAGCAAGACCGGCGGGTTAGCGCCATGCCACTCGACCGCCACCGCGACCAGATTTTCATCCAGGAAGCAGCCGCGGTAGGTCGTCATCTGCCACATCGTCGCTTCCATATCACCCAGCGCATAGCCGCATAGGGCCGGATCGTGGTTGAAGTAGCTGCGCAGGAGTGGCTTATCTGTGATCACCCGGATCTGTGGTTTCATTGGCTTTGGCAGTGACTAACCAGCTATCTAGAAGGCCACCATCAGCAAAATGTTGCCTGAAGCGCGTAACAAAGTCAGGCAGCGTGAATTGGTGATTCTGAGTGCCGTTGGCTTCGATTGCGTAGGTGGCACTCAGCGTCCCTAGCTGCCCGACGATTTCCCAGGGCCAGCTATGTTGAATACCACGCAAGACTCCTGCCCGGAACGCATCACCGCCGCCGGTCGGGTCTGCGATTTCGACCCCTTCAAACGCGGGAATCGAAACGCGCTCAGCCCCATGATAGATATCGGCGCCGCGCTTGCCGCGCGTGATGAATATTGTGGTGCCGCGTTCAAGCACTTCGGTCATCTGCAGCCCCGTCTTCTGAGCAATGAGTTCCCATTCGTATTCGTTGACGGCCAGGTAAGTAGAGCGCATCAGGCCATGGCGCAGTGTGTCGCCATCCATGCGCGGCGTCTGCTGGCTTGGGTCGTAGAATACCGGGATATTGTGCTCATAGGCTTCATCGACCAACCGGGTCATTGCCTGTGGGGCATTGGGGGAAACTACAACCAGATCTGGGGCACGGTCGGTGACGTCGAAGATGCCGTACTCTCCCGCGCGGCCCATGGCGCCGGCGTAGAAGTTAGCGATTTGGTTGTTATCGAGATCGGTGCTGGCGAAGAAAGTCGCCGTGAAAACGTCGGTTAGCTCGATCACGGTAGAGGTATCGACTCCGACTTGCTCCAGCCGTTGGCGGTACTCATCGAAGTCGCGCCCGGCTGTTCCCATCAAGCGTGGCCGTCCGCCCAATAGGGCAACACCATAGGCGATATTGGCGGCCACTCCGCCATAGTGGCGCGTCATATCTTCTACTAGAAAGCTGAGGCTGATTCGATCAAGGGCGTCCAGGACAATAGCTTCCCGAAAACGTCCAGGAAACCGCATTAAGTAGTCATAAGCGATTGAACCAGTAATAAGAATATCCATAGTAAAATCCGGTGCCTCGTGTTGTGCTGGCACCACGCTCCTTTCGGTTACTTGGGTTGTTCCAAGCACAGTACACAGCCGTCTTGTCCGGCCACAAACTTTGCGATTATAGCGTGGGTTAGGCTTTGTTTCCAGTTGCTATTGAGATGTGGGCTGCGCTTGGCAGCCGTTGAGACGTAACTGGAAGTAGGCTTCGTGGTCAGTTCTGTTGTCAAAGAACTCGTGTTTGCCGCCACCTTCGCACGAAAGCTGGAAGAAGAGGTACGTGGTCTCAGCCGGTTGGGCCGCTGCTCTGATTGAGCGCACTCCTGGGCTAACAATCGGTCCTGGTGGCAGCCCGGTGTTCAGGTAGGTATTATATGGGCCTTCTGCGGTGCGATAATCTTGCTGGGTGATGGGGGGCCACCATACCCCATCGCGGCGGTTGTTGGCGACTTGGTACTGCACCGTGGGGTCGGCATCCAGTGTCATGCCCCGCGTGATACGATTCCAATAGACCGAAGCGATAATGGCGCGTTCTTCTTCGAGGACAGTTTCGCGCTCGACGATGGAAGCGAGCGTGAGGACCTCGTATATCGTCCGGCCGCGCCGCTGGGCTTCACTGATTAGGGTGTCGGGCACCGAGCGCTCGAAGCTGGCCAACAGAATATCCCGGAAATCCTCGGCGGTGGCGCTGATGTCGAGGTCGTAGGTAGCGGGATACATAAACCCTTCGAGCGATGCACCCTCTGGAATGCCGTACTTCTGCTGGAAATCCTGAGGAATAGGTGCGCCCGCCCGAACTAGGGCCAGGAACTCCTCGCCACTGAAACCTAGCAGCGGCGTGTTGTCGATCTGAGCGGCGATTTCCTCGATGCGCATATTCTCCCGGATCAGAAAAGGGACGGTGTTGGGGGTGGGGTCCGTGAGGACATTGAGGATCTCGGGGATTGTCATCGTCTGGCTCACGAAGAAAATGCCCGGGCGTAGATCGTCATCGCGTCCCTCGAAGCGGGCATAGCGGGCGAACAATACCCCGTCTGTGATGAGTCCCCGGGACGCCAATTTGACACCGACATCCGTCGCTGACTCTCCGGCCTCGATTTCGAAACGGGCTAGCTCAGGATTGGTACCCGCGGGGTGGTTGAGTTCACTGTCATAGCGGAGCAAGTAGACCCGTAGTCCCATACCCTCAATGGGGTCCAGCCCTTCAGGTGTGGTGGCGATAACAAAGAAGCCTGCCACCCCACAAATCAGACATGTTCCCAGAACGATGGGCAGAATAATTGCTGGAGAGAGTTCGAGTAGGCGCCGTAATTCCATTGTCGTGTATGTATCATCCTCAACGTGCGCTAGATTTCATTGTTTCAAGTTAACGGGTCGTGGTAGAAGGGTCAACCATCAACTCTCCGACGGTTCGCCCCCGGAGAAGGGTGCTGGCCAGGGACGCCCCTCACGGATTGCATCCAGAAATGTCTGGAGAATCACTGCTGCGGCGTGAGCATCAATACGACCTGGCGGGCGTTTGCCGGCGCTTTGTAGCGCTGCTTCGGCATCCACACTGGAAAACCCCTCATCCCACAAATAGATCGGTATGTGTACCGCATGCCACAGGTGCTTGGCCCAATTCCGGACCGTGTCCGCTTGACTGTAACCCACGAAATCCGGCGGACGCGGTGGTAAGCCCAGAACAATCGCCACGCTACGCTGGGCCGCAATGATTTCATTTACTATCGCGAAGTCTTCCCGCTTCGAACGACGTTCGAGCACTTGCAATGGAGTCGCGATGAGACCCGTCGGGTCGCAGGTAGCGAAACCTAAATATTTCAACCCGTGATCAATACCAAGAAGACGCCCCGGAAACTCAACCATTCTGCCGGATATCCACTTCAATACGCATTGGGAGGACCGGCATCCGGTTTAGGAACCCGGGCCACGTCTCTACTTCAGGTGAATGACGGGGATCCAGGAGGTATTCGCGCTCGAGGGTGTTACGCGCTTCGCGTTCTGACAGGCCAGCCAGCCGCTCCCGCACTTGATTTGCGTCAATATTGACGTAGGTGGTGCCCTCAATGCGCATCTGGAAGACAACACTCCCATCCTCAAGTATCTGCTGAATCTCACCGGTCCGGTAGGTCAGGTTCCGGTCGTCAAATTCCCGTTCGCCGGTCATATAGCGGCCGAGATTGGTAAACGCCGCTAATCGTGCTTCAGTCAGGTCGATAATCGTGGCCTCCACCGTTGCCTTAAGCGTTAGTGTCACACTTTCCGCCGGCTGGTCGACTTGGGCACTGTAGATCACCTCGCGCTCATTGATGACATTGATCGTCTCAGGAACGATCAAGGACGTACTCTCGTCTAGATCAATCAGCAGTAGATCGCGCGCGTTTTGCCGCACCTGCTGGCGTGCCAGAGTCAACAGGCGTTCGTGGTCAAACGCTGTTACGAAAGCGATCTCGCGTAGCCCGGCCCCATATGTTGCGTTCTGATTGGTTACCGTGATACTGTCGCTCAAGTCACCTTCGATGCGTTCAATCGCCCCCGCTGGTTGGTTGCCCGATAGCCCAGGGTTAGAGTCTAGGGCACGTATGGCGACCTTAACCGTGGCTCCCTGCCGGGCTGGCAGCGCAGCTTCCTCGGTCGTCTGAAACTGTACAGGCGGGACAGATGCTGTTTGGACTATCGTGCCCACCGGAATGAAATGCGCCAATTCTGTGTTGTTGGTGAAGGTTACGATCCCTTCGGCCAGCGAGTTCTCGGCTGGGCGCTTGCCACTCGTTTCGATGGTAACGGTTGCTTCGGAGGGGATGCGCATCCGTGACGCTGTTATGCGCAGGCTTTCGGGACGGGCTGTCTCCAGGGATGGATCAGCAACGATATTAATCGTTACGTTTAGCTCATCTCGGGCCGGTGACAAGGTGACGCGGGCGCTGGGAACCGTCACAAATAGCCCGAAAAGCAATGCCAGGATCGCGACGCCGAATACGCCACCCCGGAAGACACGCAGCCATGATTGCTGGGCGCGGGACAGAGGCGGTTTGAGCCGGGTCGCGGCCATCATCAACTCGTACGGATCATGAGTTGATTGGGGACGATCTTGTCGATCGACGAATACTTTTGCCCGAGGGCGAGTCCAGCGCTGGGTGCGGGCCTCTTCAACGGTGTAGAAACAAGCGATGTTGAGCTCTCTGGCATTTTCGACGACGGCAACATCTTGAACCACCAGCGCCAGCCGCAGATCACGCCGGGCTGCTTCGCGCAGGATTAGCACGAGGTCGAGCTTGCGCTGGAGAATGCGTCCCGTGGTGGGAAAGACCAGCAGCACACGACCAGCTTCGACGAACTGGAGGCGGTCCTTGACGGAAACAACATCATCATAGGTTTCTAATTGGATGCGCTGAATACGCTGGTGCCGTGGAATGGGTTCCTGAGCAGACATAGATGTTTGATCACCCACTGGTGAACTCGCTAACAATACCACCTAGAAGTTTAGAGAAACCCGTGCCTTTTGGCAATCCTTGTGCTGGGCTGGCTCACTGGTAGCGCAGCGTTTGGGCGACGGTTTGACGGGCCGCAATCCGTGCCGGCCAGATGCTGGCGACAAGGGTAATCAGCATCACCCCGGCCAAGCCCAGCGCCGCCACATCAAGGCGAATTGTCGCGGTGAATCGTGCGTCTAGCCCCGTAGCATCCAGTAGTTGATCGGCGATCACGCTGGCGATTGGCAAACCGATTACCCACGCAAAGAGGCCAACTGCCATCCCCTCGATCAGAAACTGGAGCGCGATCGTTCGCGAGCGCGCGCCGACACAGCGCATGATACCGATTTCACGTTGCCGCTCAAGCACACTCAGCGACAGGGTTGCCAATAGACTCAATCCGCCAACGATGGCGATAAGCAGTGAGATTGCACTTAGGAGCGCCTGGTACGTGCGCAGGTTGCCGCTAAACGTCTCCAATAGCGTAACGAAGTTGAAGGTACCCGCCGAGAGACTCTCACTCACTGTCTCGCCGGTTGGCGTAACCTCGACAGTCCGGCCTTCCAGCGCAGCGAGGTCGCGCCAGAACATGCCGACGACGTAGCGGGGAATGGGCTGGCCGTTGAACTGCGCCGGTGGCGTGAAGATACCGACAATGGGATAGGCGCGGCGGTCCTGGTCGGATTGCAGTATGATCTCTTTGCCGACTTGAAGACCGCGCTCCTGCGCGATAGTGGCGGTGACGATGACCCCCGGTTTCTCTGGCGTGATAAACCGACCCGCGTCCAGCGTGACCACATTACTAAAGGTCTCATCGAGACCGATGGCATATACCTCACCGTCATATCCGTCAATGCTGACCGTCGTCAGGTACTCGTTCGGCACGAGTGGCGGCGGGCTGTCGCCCAGGTCGACTTGCTGCCGGGGCGGACTGACGATCGCGGTCTGGGAGATTCCGGTGTGCTCAGCACGGATTTCGGCGATAACGTCGTCTTTCTTGTTGCTCAGGGCATCAAAGACGGCAAAAATCCCCATGAAGGCGCCCACCGCCACTGCTAGAGTAATCATCGTGAATCCCACCCGCAGCTTCTTGATGTTGATGTTGTTCAAGCCCTGGCGCAGCCAGATAGGGATAGGTAGGACACGTAGCAGGTTGCCTATTGGCCCATAGTGAAAATGCTTGTCGATGCCCCGATCTGACATTGCGTCCGCGATGCGCACCTGCGCTCCATGCAGCACCGGTACGATCGAGGCAGCAATCGGGACGAGGAGGCCCAGCCCAATACCAACCCCCATCCCCCGGAGTGAAAGCCGAAACCCGGTCAGGACTGTGTTGGCCTGCGGCGCTAACGCCTCGGCCAGGAAATAGCCTGCCGGCACTCCGACGAGCAGGCCCGGGATCACACCCAACCCCCCATAGGTGAAGGCGATCCCGACGTAGATCAGTAGATTGTCGATTCTGGTTGCGCCCAGGGCTTTCATCAGCCCGATCTGACGCTTCTGCTCGGTGATAATTGCACTGATGACATTAATGACCGAAAACCCGGACATCACGAGCGCGATCACTGCCAGGTAGTTGAGCGTGCGCGAAATGCGTTCTGTGCCTTCGGTCAATGGGTTGTAGGTGGGATCCTGCAACTGGAAGCGCAGCGGGTCGTATGGGGTGTCGTGCAGGATGACCGCCGCGAAGTGGTGCGCACTGTTCTCGGCTCGCAAATAGCTATCAAAACGGGCTGAGAAGCTGTTATAGCCATATGTCCCGCTCAAGTAGTTAGCATCGGGTAATTGCGCGTAGATGAAGTTTTCTGGCTCGAGTACATACGGGTGGAATATTATCCCGGAGATGCGCCACTCTTCCCAGATGGGTGTGCCGCTTACTCTCAACCGGAGGTTGTCTCCCATTTCCACGGCGTGTGCTTCAGCAAATCGCATTTCCACGGCGATCTCTTGCTCTCCCGCGACCGGGTAGTTGCCGCTAACCAGGCGTACCGGCTCCAGCGTCATCTCCGCGAATGGCTCGGAATAGGCCATGATGGTCGCTGGCGTGGCTTTGTCCTGTGTTTGGTGGTAAACGCTAGCACGGAGATTCCCGCGCACCTCCGTAACGCCGATTATCGTGGCGAGCCAGTCGATGGTGGCCTGGTGATCGGCGGGGGTGCCGGGCTCGAGCCGGACATCCACGGTTAACATAGCGACATCTTCGTTGCGGAAGTCTTCGTGGAGTTGCCCGATCAGGATATCACCCATTGAAAACAGGGTGATTGTGCCGGCCACACCGACGAAGATTGATGCGGCAATCAGGAGTGTACGCCGCTTGCGGGCGAGGATGTCGCGGTAGATTTTGCGGGCGTGTGTCCTGAACATCAAGTATAGCTGTCGATCGCGACAGTCCTGTATAAGTGTGTGGGTTGTACCCCGCTGGCAGGCCAGGGCCAGCGGGGCTTGCGATTGTGAGCTATCCTAGCTCAGCGCGAGCGAGATCAACTCCTGCGCACGTTGCAGGGCTTCGGGGAGTTTGCTGGCATCCTTACCGCCGGCCTGGGCCATATTGGGGCGCCCGCCGCCACCGCCGCCAACAATCGCCGCAACTTCGCGGATCAGGTTGCCCGCATGGACTTTCTCGGTCAGATCTTTGGTGACCGAGGCAAGCAACTGGGGCTTGCCATTCTCGGCGACCATCCCCAAGACAACAACTCCGCTTTGGGGAACCACGTCCCGAAACCAGTCGGCCATTTTGCGCAGTGTATCGCTGTCAGTGGAATCAACCTGAGTGACAAGCACCTGCGCGCCATTCAGAGTTTGAGTCTGGGCCTCCATCAGCGCACTAAATTCGCTGCGCGCGACCTTCTTGCGTAGCTCACTGATCTCGCGATCCTTCTGCTTGAGTTGCGTCTGGAGGCCGGTAATCCGATCCGGTAAATTGTCAGGCGGGGTTTGCAGGCGCTGCGAGAGGTTCTGTACCATGTGCAATCCGCGAGCAATAACCTGATAAGCCTGGTTGCCACTCAGGGCCTCGACACGACGAATACCCTGGGCGACCGCGGTCTCCTGGGTGATGACAAAAGGCCCGATCATCGCGGTGTTGGGAACGTGCGTACCGCCGCACAACTCGTAGCTATAGCGCCTGCTATCGTCGCCGATGCTAATCGTGCGCACTTCAGCCCCGTACTTCTCGCCGAACAGTGCCATCGCGCCTTCGGCACGGGCAGTTTCCAGATCTTTCCACTTGGCGTTGACATCCATCGCGGCCATAATGGCAAAATTGACATCTCGCTGGACATCGTAGATCTCATCAAAGCTCATGGCCTCGTCGTGGCTGAAGTCGAACCGCAGGCGATCCGGGGCGACGAGGGAGCCCCGTTGCTGGACATGCGTCCCCAGACGGCTGCGGAGTGCAGCGTGCAGCAGATGCGTAGCGGTGTGGTTCCGCATGATATCCCAGCGACGGCGCGCATCAACCTTCGCCATGACGGCACCGCTGGCCGCAACCTTGCCCTGGACAACTTCACCGATATGAATAATCAGCCCGCCAACGGGCTTACGAGCGTCTTCGATGTCAACCAGCCAGTCCTCACCTTCGATGGTGCCGGTATCGCTGACCTGGCCGCCGCTTTCTATGTAATAGGGTGTCTGGTCAAGCACGATCTCGACGCGGTCGCCGACTGTGGCGGATTCAATCGGTTGCCCGTTCTGGAGCAAGGCCAGGACATTTGCCTTCACTTCGAAGTCGCCATGGACTTCTGCAGGGCCGTAGATCTGCTGAGTGACACGCTCTATGCCGTCCGCTTGCAATTGCTCCAGAACTCGGCCGTAGGCTTCCTGAACGTCGATTTCGCCGAAGAGGCTGCCCTGGCGCGACACCGCGGCATGTTGTTCCCGCTTAGCGACGAAGCCGGCCTCGTCCAGGCTGAAGCCGCGCTCCTGAGCGATATCTCGGGTAACCTCAATGGGCAAGCCCAGCGTAGCGTGGAGGTAGAAGACCTGCTCACCCGTCAGTTGACCGCCTTCGGGTAATGCGTCCAGCATCGTCTCCAATTCGCTCAAGCCGCGATCCATTGTGCGCAGGAAACGCTGCTCCTCCAGCGCAATGGTACGATAGATCGTCTCGCGCTGATCCTTGAGTTCTGGGTAGGCGTCGCCCATGGTGTTAACGACGACCTGCGACAGATCAGCCAGGAAGGTGGGGGTGTCAAAGGGAAGCTTCTTGCCAAAACGCATGGCGCGCCTCAGAACCATCCGGCACACATAGTCACGTCCCTGGGTGCCGGGGCGAACCCCATCGGCGATCAGAAAGGCGGCCGCCCGCAGATGGTCGGCGATCACACGATAGGGCACAACGTCGGCATCGCGCTCTGCGTCGGTGTGCCCGGTCAGCGTCTGCGTAGCGCGGATAATCGGCATAAAGAGGTCAGTGTCATAGTTGTTATCGACCTGTTGGATGATGGAGACCAGCCGTTCCATGCCAAGCCCGGTATCGACCCCGGTCTTGGGCAGCGGCACGCGTGTGCCGTCCGGCTGCGCCTCGAACTGCATAAAGACCAGGTTCCAGAATTCGAGGAAGCGGCCGTCATCTGCATCGAACGACGCCTGAGCGCTTTGCGTGCCAAGTTCTGGCGTCTTGTCCCAGTGGATTTCGCTGGTGTAACCACAGGGGCCGACGTCGGCCATCATCCAGAAGTTATCTTTGTCGCCCAGCGTGCAGACATGATCGGCCGGAACCCCAACATGATTGACCCAGATG
>JAADYW010000030.1 GCA_010092845.1 Chloroflexota bacterium | reverse complement strand
GGATACGCTCCCACCACGCGGAAGTCCGGAGACGAGTCCACATTGCAGTGCCCGACTCCGGCGGGGATGATTACGACATCACTGGCCTGCAATCGGACAATGTCGCCGTGCTCACCACCGAATTTGATGTCGGCGGTGCCACTTGTGACCCCGAGAACTTCATGGGCTGTGCTATGATAATGATGGTAGGGGAAGACACCGTTAACCCAGATCCCTCCCCAACCGTTGTGCCTGAACAGGCTTCGACATGCCTCTGCCTTCAAAGGATTTCCAGTTGTGACCAAAGCACCGCGGTACAGCACCAAAGGCAGACCGGGATTATTGGGTATTCTACCATCATCTTCAAAATGCATCGTGTGGACGTCATCCATCAATGGGTTCCTCCGGGCCTGGGAAGCTAGTAAATCATTGGCTTCAAGCGCTGGGATCAGCGGCGGGGGCCTGTGCTGATCTCCCTAATACCCTCGCAGCTTCTCGCGTTGCTCACGTACTTGCCGTTCGACAGCAGTGAGTGCCCCTTGCAGCGCCTTCAGTGGGTCATCCGTTTTTTCGACAGCCGCTATGCTGGTGGGGCGTATATACACCACAATGCTCGCCTCGAAGATCGGAGTTGTCTCTCGGCCCTGGGCGGGTTTTTCCAGGCTTGCCGCCGCGCCCGTGATGTCCTGGTGACCGCGCGCGAGGGCGCGAATGCGGTCCTCAATTTCGACATAGTAGTCGATATCCGGGCTTTCCAAGTCACTGCGAAACTCGATGGGAAAATCTGAATAGTCGTTCATTGCTATCGTCTCCGTTATCTGATTGATATGAAATATTGCCAAAACTGCTAGTATTCCGTCACGGTGAAGCCGGAGCTGTCTTAGGTCAACTGACCTATCGCATATCCTCCTGCTGCATCATGCGCACCATTAGGCTTCAGAGTACAGTTCTGACATCGAGAGCCTCTGTCATTCGCAAAGGAGATGTTATGCGTAGAGAAGGCGAAAGACTCGAATATGCGATGGCTGTTTATGAAGACGTGCGAATTGTCATGGATCGCCTCCGTGATATCGGTACTGACTTGAATGTCCCAGAGTTGCGCAAGTTTGATGCCACTGCCCGAGCTCAGGAGCATTTGCGACTGGCCCGCGAGCAGTTGGGCGCACTGGCGGAGATCATGCAAGCGCTGCATATGCGGCCCGCTGAAGACTCCAGCGACGAGGGGCTGGCTGAGTAGTGAGTGGCGTTTTGCTCAGCACTAGAGCCTGGGCTCGCTACGAGCCAGATTTCGGTGCTCAAGTTGAATAGTGGTATGCTCAATGCCGACATGGGTCTTGAGTATCCTGTTGATCTCCTCCAATATCTGCTGTGATCGGGTAACCTCCAGACCCGGTTGCAGTACCACATGCGAACTCAGACTGACGAGTTCAGATGATATCGCCCATACATGAATGTCATGCACCGCGCTGACGCCTTCAATGTCACTCAGTGTGGCCTCAATGTCAGGTACATTGACATCAGGCGGTACACCTTCGAGCAGAATATTCACCGACTGGTTCAGCAAGCGCCAGGTACGCGGCAAGATGAGCAAGCTGATCAATACACTCGCTATTGGGTCGGCATAGTTCCAACCGGTGATCCAGATAATCACCGCAGCCACAATGACACCCAGTGATCCCAATGTGTCTTTGGCCATCTCCATGAAGGCCCCTTCGATATTCAGGTTTTCGCCGGCTTCAGGATGCAAGATTCGCATGCCGACCAGGTTGACAAATAGCCCGATCACCGCGACGACCAACATCGGCAGACCGATGACGTCAGCGGGTTCACGGAATCGCCGATAGGCTTCGGCCAGGATCAAGGCCCCACTCCCTAACAGCACAACCGCGTTGATCAGAGCCGCCAGCACTTCCCACCGATAGTAGCCATAGGTCTTGGTGCGCGTCGCCGACTTCTGCGATATCCACACTGCAAAGAGCGCCAGCCCGAGTCCGCCGGCATCGGTGAGCATGTGGACGGCATCGGCCAACAGCGATAGACTACCAGTCAAAAAGCCTGCCACGACCTCAACGGACAGATACACCAGTGTAAGTGCCAGCGCGGTGATTAGGCGGCGCTCACAGTCAGCCAGGTTCGAATGTGCCGGGTAGGTGTTTTCATCAGGGCTCAATCTAGTGTTTCCTCTATTCATCAGTAGCGGGTGTAGGTCGTGTCAGGACTTGTTTGCCTTATTCGACCGGTATTGCTCCAGTCTGCGTTCGAGAATGCCCAGCCCGCGGAGTGTAATCAGTACAAGCACAGTTGCCCCGATTGCCAGAATGAACTGCTCCAGGGCAACGCTGCCTCCAACGGCGGCCGCAAAGAGCAGTGACGCAGCGGTCGTCAAGCCCTCGACCCGCCGGGCCGACCGGTCGCGCAGAATCGTGCCGGCACCCAGGAAGCTCACGCCTGTTACCACAGCTTGCATAATACGAACTGGATCTGACTGCACATGGCTGGCACCGACTGTCTGAACAAACTCCTCAATGATGATTGTTCCCATGCCGACGAACAGCGCGGCTGCTCCGGCGACGAGCATATGGGTGCGGAGACCGGCCGGTTTGTCCTCTAGTTCACGTTCGAACCCAATGGCGGAACCCAGCACCATCGCCAGGCTGACATACCTGTCTCTTATACACATCTG
>JAADYW010000207.1 GCA_010092845.1 Chloroflexota bacterium | reverse complement strand
GGGCTCACATTTAGTCAGATCAATCTGGTCTCAGCACGTAATGTCACGGGCATGGCGGTGAGCGATGGCGTTCCGCTGGTGCTTCTACTGAGCACCGTCACGCGCCCGGGGGACCTTCCAGGGGCGTATGTACGCAGTAAGCGCGACGCAGAAGTCTATCTGCGTAACAGTGGGTTGGAGTGGACTATCGTGCGCGCACCAGCGCTCTATGCGCCGCAACGCAGCCTAAGTTTGCGTATGCTGGGCGCGTTGGGCGGACTTTTCCCCGTAAATCTATTATTTGGAAATATGATGCCGCTGTCAGTAGATGTCGCCGCGCGGGGGATTGCCGCCATGGTTGCCAGTGACGCCATGTTTAGGAACCGCGTGGTGTACGCGCGCCACCTGCGCCTGGCGGCTCGGCAAACGCAGTACCGGTCGCCGCTGCAACGTCCGCAATACGTAACCGATCCTGATCCAGAGGGCCTAGATGAACCGCCATTCGGCTGGTTCCCTCCTCGTTAGTCGCCGTAGTCGTACCCTATTCGAACAATTCGAGTATATAGCCGAGCGCGACACCCTGGGTCTCCAGGTGTGTACGCAGTTTCTTGCGAGCATCATGCAGGAGCTTGTATAGCGCATTCCGGTTGGTGTCCATTTGCTCTGCAACGACATCCATGGGGACACCGCGCAGCGTCACAGCCTCAATTGCCTGCCGTTGTCGCTCTGTTAGAACATCATTCAGCGCTTCTCCGATGATGCGCAGGACGTCTTGCTGTTCAGTAGCCCGCTCGGGTTGGAGGGATTGCTGCCGCGAGTCGTCGGACTTGTCTACCCCGACCATCAACTCCCCATCGGCAGTCAATTCGTCCAGGCTGAAATCCTTATAACGTGCCCGGCGTAGCTCACTAATGGCGGTGCGCGTGCCGATCTTCATTGCCCAGGTGGTAAAGCGGCTATCTCCGCGGAAGGTATCGAGATTGTCAAGGATACGGAGTGTGGCATCTTGTGCGAAGTCATCAGCCATTTGCGAGACATCATCAATCGAGAGTGAGGACAAATCGCTACGCTCACGACTTAAATAGTAGAAGATGCCGCGCTGCAAGTAGCTGCGCAGATCGTCCAGTGCAGCGGTCTGGACAACAGCTTCTTCGCTAGCTAGATCATCGACCCATTGTTGATTTGTTCGGTCGTGTTGCATACGCAGTAGTCCCTGACTTCAGTGGATATGGGCCTGAGGCACAAAATGCACGCTGATTTTAAAGAACTCGTGGCTGCAAGGCAAATAAGTGTTTGGCAATATCTGCCCTTTTCCTCATCAAGTATCCAACTCTGAGATGTGGACTTGGATCTGGTGAAGAATGTGCTGCAGGTCTTGGGGGCGGTGGACAAAGTCCAGATCAGCCGTCGGGATGGTGACAATTTGGCAGCGTTGCCAGGTGCCAACCCACGTTGCATACAGCTCGTTAAGTTCGGCCAGATAGGCGATCGAGATCTGGCGCTCGTATGACCGACCACGCATGGCGATCCGCTCAGCCAGTACGCCAACGGGTGCCTGCAAGTAGATGATTAGGTCAGGTGGCGGCAAGAAGTTGCAGATACCCTCATAGAGTTGTTGGTAGGTACTATAATCACGTTCGGTCATCAAATCCTGGCGAAAAAGATTGCGTGCGAATATCTCGGCATCTTCATAGATGCTACGATCCTGTATCACTGAGCCCGGGAAGTCGAGGAGCCTACGATGGTGCTCTAGGCGCCGGGATAAGAAGTATACCTGGGAGTGAAAACTCCAGCTCCCCATATCCCGATAGAAGTCAGACAGGTACGGGTTTTCATCTACTGCCTCGAAGAACGGCTCCCAGCCCAATGTCTCGGCCAGCAGGCGTGTCAGGCTGCTCTTGCCAACCCCGATATTGCCCGCTACAGCGATGAATAGTTTCTTGTCGTTATTCACAGGCCTATCCTTGAGGAGAACCCCACTGGCGTTGCTGGTTCACTTTCATTTTCCGCAAATATGCGGTCTCGAGATCGATACCCGTATAGTTCGCCAGCTTGAGAAGATACGCGAGCACATCTGCAAACTCGTTGCTGAGTGCGTCCGATACTTCTGGCTTGTGGTCTTCGTGGTCCCGCCACCAGGTAATGAGTTCGTGTGAAAGTTCACCGATTTCCTCTTGCAGTAGGGCAAAATTGAGAAAGAGATCGGTATCAAACCGGTGCAATTGGTCAAACTCATGATGGAAACGTTGGAAATCCCCCAGCCGTCTTTCGGACGTCTCAAGCCCCGCGTCATCTGCATCGAATTTCGATAGATGGGCGATCGGGTTGATGGCGACGGTATGATCGTTTTCGCGCAGGCCGGGCAGGGCTGCCTGGCGAGGCCCGACGCCGAGTTTGCCACGGATTTGATCGATGACCAGCGTGCGCTCGTCCTCGTTCTGGACAAAGTCCAGTTCGTTGGTATCGATTGTCAGGACGGGTGCATCGGTGTACTCGGTGACAAATTGCTCATAGGCGACGCGCAGCTTTTCAATATAGTCAGGATCCATATTGCGCTCGTAGGGGCGGTCGCGACGCGCAATCTGGGCCATCAGGACCGGAGTATCGGCGCGTAGGTAGACCAGCAAGTCCGGGCTAGGGATGTTGGCCGCCAGCGCTTCATATACGCGCTGGTATGTGGTTAGCTCGTCGCCGCTCAGATTCTGCTCGGCAAACAGGTGGTCTTTGGCGAAAATATAGTCGCTTACGAGTGGCCGCGGCAGTTGGTTGATCCGGTGCTGCTGATCATAACGGCTGAGCAGGAAGAAGACCTGCGTCTGGAACGCGTAGCGCGCGCGGTCTTGGTAGAATTTTGAGAGAAAGGGATTCTCTTCAAATTCTTCCAACAACAGGGTGGTACGCAACTCCCTCTCCAGGTAGCGCGCCAGTGTGGTCTTCCCCACACCGATGACACCTTCAATTGCAACGTAATAAGGCATAGCGTCCCCGTTCTTAGTTCCCGCTTTCGCGGGCCAGCGCGCTGGCGAGCTGTGACGCAATGAGCTCCATCATGAGAAGGTGCTCTTGTGAGATCGAGGCGGGTGCTTCTCGCGCCGCAAAGATCACACCAAAGCGTAGCGTACTCCCCACCGCCACACAGGCTCCGCTTCCCAATCGCCCGCGTGAGATAAATGGGTGGTTGGGGGCATCTTCCTTGCCGACGATTTTGCTGTCACCTGTTTGTGCGACCCACCCTACCAGACTCTTTTCATAATCCAGTCGAGGGGGAGCGATCTTCGTCAGTTCTGGTAAGCCTGCCTGGGCGGCAACCGATATGCTCGGCGGGTTGGTGGGCGCAATGCCGAAAAACGCCACATAGTCGTAGCCAAGCGCGTGGATGGCACCTACCGCAGCCTGTGTTTTGGCGGGCCCCCCTTTGGCACGCATAAGCGTCTTCGCAAAACTGCGGACTGGTGGCAGCGCGTCAGCGCGCAGCGTCTCGAGCTGCCGATCCTCAACAAGGCGCTTGATCAGCTTCAGGAGTTCATTCTCGTAAAACGGACGATTCGATACCTCGTCGGCCTGGCCCGGCAGGCTAAAATCGGCGTCTTCGTCGACTTCGATGATCACCAACCGAGGATACGACTGGCGAATATCTTTGATAAGGCTGAATGCATCCCCAATCTCTTGGCTGATGACCACAACATCGGTTTGCTGTTGTGGCGTGGCCAGATCTCTGAACATATCTT
Source organism: Chloroflexota bacterium (assembly GCA_010092845.1). Lineage (GTDB taxonomy): Bacteria > Chloroflexota > Anaerolineae > Aggregatilineales > J027 > J027. Next base: position 6,926 of record JAADYW010000207.1, on the reverse strand, counting down.
CGGCGCTGGTGGCAATGCGCACAACGAATTGGGGCTCCTGTTTGAGGTTCTCCCGAAAACGAACACTGGCTGATAGCGGAACCGCTACCAGCACATGAATATCTCCCATGGCGATGCTATTCCTCTTGGCGTTTCAGAAATGCTGCCACGATTATGTAGACTTCTCAGGGGCTTTGCAACCCTGGTTTAGCGATGGATCATTAGCTCTGGAGAACACCGGACTGCTTGACGGGCACAACCACCTCAATGGTTGTGCCTTGCCCCGGTGCGCTATTGTAGTCCAGGAAACCCCGTAAGCGACGGGCCCGTTGTTCCATGTTGCGCAGTCCGAAGTGATCTTCTGCGTGCATCTGGTCTGGGTCCATTCCTTTGCCGTTGTCGTGGATAGCAAGGTGAAGCTGCTGATTCTCGTACCGGATGGTAACCTCAGCTTTGCTGGCTTCGGAATGGCGGGCGATATTGGCCAAGGCTTCGCGCACGATTTGTGATAGCGAGTGGCGTTGATTGTCGGTCAGGGGGGGGAGGGTCTCCGGTACGATCAGCTCCACATCGATGCCCGAGAAGTCCCGGAAATGAAGAATCAAGTTCTCGACTTGTTGCTGGAAGGTCGAGGCCTGGGCCTTATCCGCCGAACTGAGATCGCGGATGTAGTGGCGAATGCTTTCAATAATATTGTTGAGGTCCTTCGCAATATCGTTGAAGTGGTGTTCAGCTTTGGGAGACATATCGCTGCCGCCGCGCATGATTTCTAGCTTCATCCCAACGGCATAGATGTCCTGAATAACCCCATCATGAAGCTCCATCCCGATGCGGTCCCGTTCATTGCGCAGGGCCGAGGCCTGGAGGCGTTGGTGAAGTTTGGCGTTTTCAATGGCGATGGCGGCAAACGATGCAAACAGGACCACGATACGCTCGTCCACTTCATCAAACGGCTCACCATCAATGCGGTCACACAAGTAGAGGTTCCCGAGCCGCTGATGGTTGCGCCCGATCGCGGGCACGCCCAGGAATGTCGTCATTTCGGGGTGGTTATCGCAGAAGCCGGACGAGCGCGCATCTTCTTGGATGTTGTTGAGACGGATCGCTTCATCAGACTCGAGCAAAGCGCCCAGTAAACCACGACCTACTGGTTCATGTTCGATCTTAGTGGTATCATCAGGGTGCATACCCGAGGTTATGAAGGCCCGCAGGCCGGTGCCATCTTCTGAAGGTACACCGACTGCGGCATAGCGAGCGCCAACCATTTCACGGACGATTTCAGCAATCCGTTGCAAGGTATCGGGTAAACTCAAACCCTGGAGGACACTTTTTGCGGCTTCAGTCATTGTCTGAATGCCTGTGATGTCGTCTATAAGTCGCATTTATGGCCTCTTCGGCGAAGTAATTGGGCAATACTGGATTTTTGTAAAATCCCTATCCAAACAATGTTAAACATAGTCGTTCCTTGTATAATAGGCCGGTAATCACTATCTGACTAGACATAAGACACAAATTCTAGAGGTACAGGACGTGTCGCATCTACGTATTCTCATCACTGATGATCACGCTGTAGTTCGAGCTGGGTTAAAGGCGATTCTAGACAACGAGCCTGATTTCACTGTAGTAGCAGAAGCTGGCAGCGGCGAGGAAGCAATAGAGCAAGCGGTGAACTTTAAGCCAGACGTTGTGCTGATGGATATCCGAATGCCGGGTGGCATGTCTGGGATTGAGGCCTGTGAGCAAGTACTCAAGAAGTTACCTGAGACCCGTGTGATCATGCTGACGTCTTACGCCGAAGACGAATTGGTCATGGATGCGATACGGGCCGGCGCTGTTGGCTACGTGTTGAAACGGGTTGACAGCAGTAAGCTGATCGAGGATATACGGCGGGTGATGCAGGGTGAGGCCGTCATCGACTCGGCTGTAGCCCGGACGTTGATCAATGAGGTCCGCGAAGCCGCCCATATCAAGGAAGCCTCCGTTTTTGCCGATCTCAGCGAGCGCGAACTCCATATTCTGGCCCTCATCGCCCGGGGCCTCACCAATCGTGAAATCGCCCAGAAGCTCTATCTGGGCGAAGGTACCGTCCGGAACTATGTTGGCAAGATCCTCAGCACGTTGCACGTGGCGAACCGTGCTGAGGCGGCGGTCTTTGCGGTGAAAAACCATATCGAGCGCTATGTCTCGCTGCCTGAGGAGGAATAGACTTCACTCAACCAGCCATAGGTCAAGGCTGTTCTTGCCCCTGCCGTTCAATCTCGTCCTGGACAAGCTGCCGGCGTAAGATCTTCCCCACCGCCGAACGCGGAAGTTCTTCGACAAATTCATAGCGCTTTGGAATCTCATAGCGAGCCAGTCTCTCACTTGCGAAGTTTATCAGATCTTCTTGCGTAACAGACATTCCTGGCTTGGCGACGACCCAGGCTTTGAGTGCTTCTTGCCCAACTTTCTCGGGATGTGGAATAACACCAACCGCAACTTCAGCCACGGCGGGGTGGGCATTGAGTACCTGGTCATTCTGGTTGGGATATACATTGAAGCCGCCAATCAAGGCCATATCCTTCTTGCGATCTACAATGAAGAAATAACCGTCTTCGCTCATGTAGCCGATATCCCCAGTCAGTAGCCAGCGCCGGCCTTCGGCATCCTTGTAGATGACATTTGCGGTTTCAGTGGGGCGCTCATGATAGCCCAGCATAAGATGCGGGCCAGTCATCGTCAGCTCACCGACCTCCCCTACGGGCAGAATCTCCTCGTGATTCTCGGGGCTGACAATGCGGCAGTGCATGTCTGGCAGGGGCAAGCCGATCGAGCCCGTCCGGTTCTCGCCATACAGGGGGTTGGCATGGGTGGCGGTTGGTGCCTCGCTCATGCCGTAGCCTTCGACGAGTTTGGCACCACTGAGCCTCTCAAATGTCGCTTTGGTGGGCTGGGGCAATGGGGCGGAGCCGCTGATGCAGTGCTCAATCGACGACAGATCGATCTTACCCGATACGACATCTGGGTGTGCATTGATCGCGTTGTACAATGCCGGGACACCGGGGAAGATCATGGGGCGATACTTCTGGACAACGCCCAAGAGATCATCAATGTCGCGCGCATTGATGACGATGGCCATTGTCGCGCGGGTGATTACGGATGTGGCGATTACGGAGAGCATGCCGAACGAATGGTAAAATGGCAGCGCGGCCAGCATCACACGTCCTGGCGGGAGTTCCTTCCGGCCGGAAAGCCACGCATTCTGCTGCAGGCCGTTGATGACCAGGGCATGCTGCGTTGCTACGGCTGCCTTGCTGGGGCCAGTTGTTCCACCAGTATACTGGAAGATCGCAACGTCATCTTTGGTGACAGCCACAGTCGGTGTGCGGCCAGCATAGCGTTTGAGGAGATCTGGTAAGGCGTGATCGCCTGGCTGCAATTCCACGCGATGCCCCTCTTTTTTCTCCTTCATCAGCGTGAACAGGAACGCGGCCAGCGGCGGAAAGCCCTCCTTGATGTTGGTGACAATGACGTGTTCAAGTGGGGTTTCGCCGCGGATCTTCTGGACCGAATCATAGAACAGGCTGAGCGTGATGATCGCTTTGCTCCCGCTGTCACGTAGCGTCTCAGCGAGCCGGGCAGGGGGATACGTTGGATTCGTGCCGACGACCACCATCCCTGCGCGGAGGACCGCGTACCAGGCGATGACGAAGGCGGTGCAGTTGGGCATAAACAGCGCTACTCGGTCGCCTTTTGCCAACCCCATGTCCAGCAAGGCGGCCGCCAGCGCATTGGCCTGGTCCTGAAGTTGAGCGTAAGTTGTTGCCTTGCCTATCCGACCCAGCAGGGGGATATCGGCAGACATGACAACGGCGGGCACGTCCGGCGCCGCCTCTACTGCGCGGGCAAGTACGTCAGGGACGCTCCATTCCGGATAGGGCGCCAAACTGTGGGGAACATAATCGTCATAACAGTTTAGCCAGGGTTTGTCATCATAGGTTACGGTCATGGTTTTCTCCCAAAAAAAGGCTAATAAGACGTATTTGAGTGGCATCTGGCAGAGTGGAGTGACATACCAGATGCCTGAAAAGCCGCAGAGCTTTCCCTGTTTTAGATAACGTGCTGCTCTTCGTGAATACCAAAGACCTCGCGCATCACATCCATAGTTTCCTGAAGTGTACAATATGCCCGGGCGCATTCAAGCAGATAGGGCATGGTGTTCTCATCACCTTCGCACGCGCGCCGCAGCGCTTCGAGCGCCTGCCGGGCACGATCATTGTCGCGCTCACGGCGCAGCGTCTCCAGACGCTGGACCTGGCGGTCATACCCTTGCGGGTCCATATCCAAGATTGGGATCTTCATCTCATCGTCGTCCACAAAGTCGTTTACCCCAACAATGGTCCGTTCGTGCTGGGACACCTCCTGAGCATGACGGAAGGCGGCATCGGCGATTTCTTGCTGGAAGAACCCGGCCTCGATGGCAGGGATAACGCCACCAAAATCGTCGACGCGGCGCATATACTCGCGAACCTCAGCTTCCATGTCATTGGTGAGCTTTTCAACGAAGAAGGAACCTCCCAGCGGGTCAATCGTGTTGGTGACACCAGTCTCGTGGGCGATGATTTGCTGGGTTCGGAGGGCGATCTTGACAGCGTGTTCGGAGGGCAGGGCCAGCGCTTCGTCCATACTATTGGTGTGTAGTGACTGGGCGCCGCCCAGGACCGCCGCCAGTGCCTGAATAGCCACGCGCGTGATGTTGATCTCTGGCTGCTGTGCGGTCAGGGATACGCCAGCGGTCTGGCAGTGGAACCGGCATAGCAAGGAGCGCTGGTCCTTAGCGCCGAAAGTCTCGCGCATCTCGCGGGCCCAGATACGTCGTGCTGCCCGCAGCTTGGCAATTTCCTCGAAGAAGTCGTTGTGGACGTTGAAGAAGAATGAGATCCGCGGGGCGAAGTCGTCGACGTCCAGTCCCCGCTCGATGGCCCAGCGTACGTATTCCATACCGTCAATGAGGGTAAAGGCCAGTTCTTGAGCGGCGGTACTGCCTGCCTCACGAATGTGGTAACCACTGACACTGATCGTATTCCATTGGGGCATATGCTGGGTGGCGAATTCGACGGTATCTGTAACCAGACGCATTGATGGATTCGGGGGGAAGACGAACTCTTTCTGAGCGGTGAATTCCTTAAGAATATCGTTCTGGAGGGTGCCACGTAACTGGTGAGGTGCCACGCCCTGTTTTTCGGCGGCCACGATGTAGTAGGCCAGAATGACTGCTGCTGGACTATTGATCGTCATCGAGGTTGAGACCCTGTCCAGCGGGATGTCATCCATCAGGATCTCCATATCCTTAAGCGAAGCAACCGCGACGCCACATTTACCGAATTCGCCCAGTGCTTCGGGCGCGTCGGTGTCATAGCCCATCAGCGTCGGCAGGTCAAAGGCAACGCTCAGGCCCATGTTGCCCTGTTTGAGCAGGTACTTGAAGCGCCTGTTGGTTTCTTCAGCAGTGCCGAAGCCGGCGAACATACGCATCGTCCATAGGCGACCGCGATGGCCTGTCGCGTGGACTCCCCGGGTAAACGGGTATTCACCTGGCAGGCCGATATCCTGCATATAGTCCATATCGGCGGTATCTAGCGGGGTATAGAGTCGCTCAATTGGGCGACTACTTTCGGTGATGAACGCGTCGCGACGTTCGGGCTTGCGGCTAAGGCTCTGGTTCAGTGTTGTGGCTTCCCAGCGCTCTCTCTGTTGGCGGAGTCTCTCTAGTGCTTTGGGATCGTACACGGGGGCGCTACTCCTTAGTTGATTTCTTAAGTTTTGTTTGAGAGTTATTTCGGAAATTATAGCATGAGAGGCCGAGGGATGTTTTAACAATGCATAAACAAAGCTCTGACTACAGCCGTGCTGGCTCAGAGCTTTGCGAGGGAGCGATCCCTATGAGGACTTTGGCTAGACCAGGCGCACGCCTTGGCTATGCGGAGGGCTGTTGAGGATCATCCTGCTTCTGGTTAGTTTTCTGATCATCGTCGCCCTGCAATCCCCTGCGAAACTCGCGGATGGCACTTCCCATCTCGCCACCCAAGCGGGCGATACGGTTTGCACCGAACAGCAATAAGACGATCACGAGGATGATGAAGAGTTCAGTTGGCCCTAGGTTCATGGCATTTGAGCGCGGGCTATACCACCTTTTGTGGTCTGAGGTGGTGGGCGCGCTTACTCCTTTCGAATTTCACATTAAGCCATCAGAAATTTGCAAGCTCGAGATACCTATTGAGGGGTGTCCCTTGATTGTCTTGAACAAGTGATTTGTTGCGACGTATACTCTACACACTCGAACGCAACTGCATTTTCATTGACACGATCGATTATATCATACCCTAATTAGACCATGTTTTTCAAAGGTGCACATCATGGAAAGATGCTATAATCCTTGTAGCCTTTTGAGTATAGGTTGAATGTTCTCGGCAGGAATAGACGATTGACGGTTGCTCTATAGCCTGTAGCGTTTTCCTGGGGGTTACTGTTTTGAGTGCTTCGATTCTTGGGATAGATATCAATGGACCCCTCAGCTCAATCTGGCCACTGGTTACTTTGCCCAGTCTAGACCTCATCAATGGGCTGACAGCAGCATTTTCTATCGATATCGCGTTCTTCGGGACCGCAATTGTGGGGACCGGTTTGAGCGGTGTTTTCTTTGCGTTGGGCTGGCTGAGTTGGTGGCGTAAGCAGACGTCCTCCAGGCGGTCAAGTGGGCGCAGTGAGGCAATGACCCACGCGCTGCTTGAGGTCTCGCGGGTCCTCAATGCCAGTCTTGATCTGCAAACTGTCCTCAACGAGATCTTGCTCCAGCTATACCAGCTGATCCCCTATTACAGCGCTTCGGTTCTTTTGCTGAACGACCGCGGGGGACTTGATGTGGCCTCACATCGTGGTGAAGACACCGAAACCCATCTGGTCGACAT
>JAADYW010000206.1 GCA_010092845.1 Chloroflexota bacterium | reverse complement strand
TACTTTTTCGGCCAGCGTCATCCGGGATACCAAATCACCAACACGGGCAGGAATGGGTTGTTCAGGATCACGGGCAATAGCAGATAGATTCGCGCGGTAGTCATCCATAAAAAATAGCGACAGTGGCTATAACAGCCACCACATCTCCTTTCGAATCAGCATGTCATTACGATCATACATCAAGGCGTGGGAAAAGCCACGGTATCCCATCTTCTCAACCAGGGTTTGCAATTTTGACAGCCCTGTTCTATGCTAATCTGAAGTTTGTCAGTAGTTATGGCAAGGAGGAAAGCACCATCTTTGTGGTTGGCTAGCTGATGGTGCGTGACTATGGGTTTTAGTGACGTTGGTGCACGGTTCAAGAAACTGGCTGCTGATAAAGAGCGCGAGCAGGCTGAACAGGAAAGGCAAGCGGCTGATCCCGCCGAGGTCAATGCCTTGCGGGCACGTATGCTGGGGGTGCTGATCCGGGATGCGCGCATTGATGCCGGCTATAGCGTCGAAGACGTGGCCACGGAATTAGAGGTCCCGTCTGCCCAAATTGTTGATTGGGAATTCGGCCGCGATACCCCGAGCTTGCCCCAGCTTGAATTGTTAGGCTATTTTTTGCAGGTGCCGGTCAGCCATTTCTGGGGCACCGAAACCATGATGTTTCAGCGCAGTCAACGCTCCATCGACGGTCAGGAATATATGCGTCTCCGTGACCATATGATTGGCGTTCAGCTTCGTACCCAGCGCGAAAAGCGAGGCGAGACCCGCGAGGCAGTTGCCGAACGCGTTGGCATAGAGCCAGCGACACTTGAAGCGTTTGAGATCGGACAGCAAGCTGTGCCGATGGCAACTCTGGTTCACCTGGCCAGCGTCCTTGAGGTCAATCTCAACTACTTTCTTGAAGCTATGGGACGCATTGCCGAGTTTTTCCAGTTGCAGGAACTGATGAAGGTTTTCGCTGATATGCCCGAAGACGTCAGGTCTTTCGTATCTGTTCCCGCAAACCAGGCGTATATTCGCTTGGCGATGTCGTTAGCAGAAATGCCAACAGATGCCCTGCGAACCTTTGCCGAAGGGCTTCTGGATATCACTCTTTAATTGCTCCATTTTTTAGGGATAGACCCAGATGAGTACAGGTCAAGAACTCCAGACAAAAGCCACCCGTCTTTTTGAAGGTGGCAAATTCGAAGAAGCTGCCGAAGCTTTTGATGCCGCCATGCAAGCCTATCAGGGCGAGGACAATGGCGAGCTAGCGGCCGAGATGCAGGTGAACTTGGGCCTGGCACGGCGCGAGCTCGGCGACCAGGAAGCAGCACTGGCAGCCATGCAAGATGGCCTAGCCTATTTTCGTGAACACGGCAACCAACTCCGTGAGGCCCAGACATTGGGCAATATGGCCCTAGCGTATGTAAAAGCCGGCGATCATGAGCAGGCTGAAACCATGTACCGTGATGCCGCGCGGATTTTCCGTGAAATTGAGGACGAAGACAGCTATGGCGAGACGATCCTCGCCCTGGGTGATATGCAGTTCCGCGCCGGCCGCTTGATGGAAGCGGTGACGACTTATGAGGTTGGGCTGGACTATATTCGTGATACCAATCATCGCCAAAAAGTCATCAAGCAGCTACTGGTCTTGAAAAGCCGTTTGATGGGCGAACGCCGCCTCGGAGAAGCGGGTGGCGATGAAGAGGCCGTCTCAGATAGCCGGCGACGCCGGCGTCGCCGCCGGTTGTTCAAGCGCGGCCAGAGCGAGGAAGACACAGACGCAGCTGATACACCCTCAACGATAGATGAAGGTGTCTCAGACGAAGACTGATGCCCGTTGGGGTCGTTACCAACACCCCCAGTGATGATCGTCGGCTGGGGGTGTTGTTGTTCACAAGACGATTTGCACTGAGAAAATGCGCATGCTGGAGACGCTACTGAATCGACCAGTTGCCAGCGATTGTCTGGACTATATTCCCCTTCTTCCCGACGACAGCATCCATTGCATGGTGTCGGATATTCCCTACGGGATAAGCCTTGATCGCTGGGACGTTCTGCACCCCAACCAGAACTCTGCACTTCTCGGGCAATCACCTGCCCAGGTCGGCAAGTACGGTTTCAAGCGGCGTGGCAAACCAATCCAGGGCTGGAGCAGCAAGGATCGTGACATCCCCCGGCACTACCAGCAATGGTGCACAACCTGGGCCGATTTGCTCTATCCCAAGCTCAAAGATGGCGCCAGTGTATTTGTGTTTGGCGCACGCCGCACGCTCCATCGGGCGATACTGGCTCTAGAGGACAGTGGTCTACTCCTCAAAGATGTGCTCGCCTGGGAAAAGCCAATCGCCCACTATCGAGCCCAACGCCTGAGTGAGATCTTGCGCCGGCGTGGTCTTAGCGAGGAGGCAGCGCAGTGGCAAGGATGGCGTTTGGGCAATCTGGCGCCCAGATGGGAGCCAATTGCCTGGTTTTTCAAGCCATATGATTACACGATTACAGATAATGTCCTGCACAACGAGGTTGGTGCAATACACACCGCGGTCTGTCAGGTCGATGGGAAGAATCCGTCCAATGTCCTGCGTCACTGGTTTGAACGTGACGAGCCACGTGTCCACGAGGCCCAGAAACCGCTGCGATTAATCGAGTTCTTGATCCAGCTTACGACCTGTGAGAACCACGTGGTGCTCGACCCATTTCTCGGAAGTGGTACGACTGCCGTCGCTTGTCAGCGGCTGAAGCGGGGCTTCGTGGGATGCGATATCGATCCAGCCAACATTGAACGGGCCTGGACTCGCCTTGGCGGGCATGATACTGTTGCTACGGGGGACTAAACTTAAACCTGGGTGTACTTGTTGCGCACGGCGACGCTCTGTACCAACCCGATGCCAAATAGCAGCGTCAGCAACGAGGATCCACCAGAACTTACAAAAGGAAGAGTAAGTCCTGTTACTGGAAGTAGAGACAGATTCATCCCTACAGAGACAATGGTCTGAAACGTGATGATCCCCGCAACGCCATAGCAAATCAAACTACCCAGTTCATCCCGGGCAATGGCTGCTACAGCCATAATGCGCCATACGACCACGCTCACCAGGAAAAGCACGCCGAAAGCACCCACAAATCCTGCTTCCTCGGCAATGACGCTGAAAATGAAGTCGGTGTGCCGCACACGGAGAAAGCGCCCCTGCGTTTGAGAGCCGTTCGCATACCCTTTGCCCAGCAGCCCACCGGAACCAATACTGATGAGTGCCTGGTCCCGGTTAAATTGTGCAGCCCGGTTCTCTTCCGCTTCGGGGTTCAAGAAAGTAATGACCCGGCTGCGCTGGTAATCCTGCATATTGATCCACAACACTGGCAACATGACAAGCCCGGCAATGACCAGGATCCCCAGGTGCTTGAGGCGCAGCCCGGCCCCCCAGATCATTGAGAACCAGATAACGCCAAAAGCGATCACATTCCCCAGATTTGGCTGGATAAAGATGAAAACTGCTGGCAGCGCAACATAAAGCAGCGAAACCAGCACAGTGGAGAAGCGATCCAGCTTGTGATACTGGCGAGCCAGATGCTGCCCCAATGCTAGAATAATCAGCATTTTCCCAATTTCAGACGGCTGAACGGGGATCCCGACGTCGAGCCATCGCTGGGCACCGGCATCACCAAGCTGACCAACGACCGCAACAAGAACCAGGGCAAATAATAGGGCCAGGTAGATGTACGGCTGCAACACGCCCAGGAGACGGTAATCCAGGCCCGCGAGGACAACCACAACCCCCATGCCGATGAAAGCATAGGTGATCTGGCTGTTCACGCGCCCAATCAGGTCATCATCGATGGCGTCCAGGGTCGCGCTGCGGATGAAGAGGATACCTATGAGACTGTCTCTTATAC
>JAADYW010000205.1 GCA_010092845.1 Chloroflexota bacterium | reverse complement strand
TTATTATCTTTAGCTGGTCCCGAGTCATTGCGCTGGAATTGGCATTTGTGAGCTTACAAGGGCTGTTCCACCTTCTGAGCTTTGATCCAGAAGTACGAGCCCTGGCCCGCGAGGGTGGCGGCGGTGGATACGTCGGCTGGACGGTCAGTAGTGTGCTGTCGAGCCTCATGACGAACTGGGGCGCGATTGTTTTTCTGTTTGTAACATTTTTCATCAGCCTGGGGGTTGGCCTGGGTATTCGACGCCACCATATTCGCGCCGCACTCGTCGGTGCGGCAACGGCGCTTCAGGACCTGGCAACACGTTTGCGTCCTGAACCATCGTATGCCGCACCGAATAAACGCGCTTCAGGGGATCGCACAAGCGCATCGTTGCCACTAGCCCCCTCGCGCGGCACGATACACGCTAGCAATTCGGCACCAGACGATCATGCGGTGCCGCTGGCGTCTGAAACAGCACCAGTATCCAGGACAGATGAAGACGTCACGCCCCCGCCCCCAACACCTGAAACCCTGTATGGCGAGGTCGCATCGCCAACGCCACCCCGAGAGGTGGAACCTCCGGCAGCGCTGGATACCCCACATCGCTCCCTGGCAGAAGCGCCACCCCCAGAGCAGAAACCACCGCCAGTCTCAGATACCGCTGGGCCTTCTCAGGCCAACATGCGACGTAATCACTGGCCAGCGTCAACAGAAGCTGAACAATCTGGAGATGACATAGCACCGTCGTCGCTACGGCGGCGCTCGAGCCTGCGGCGTCCCGGCAGGAAATCTGCGCCGCCTGAACCGTCCGCGGCACGTGAACCTGAATCGACGTCTGAGGCTGCGCCCATCACAGAGAACGACCTGCCAGCTAGAAGTATTCACGAACCAATGACCGCTCCCCAGCCGCGGGATGCAGGTCATAAAAATGGTAAGACATCACCCCCGCAGGCTAGCGAAGACTCGCCTCCGGCTTCTGAGCAGGCTCCAGATGAGGACAACCCGAGCACAATGGCTGAACACGAAGAAAATGGCTCTGAGAGCATAGAAGAAGATAAGGGCACCCCCGAGCCGGCGTTCACAACAGTCATCATCAATGGCCAGGCAGTGCAAACCCCCGTGACAGAATACACCCGCGAGTCGATCGTGCCACGGGATGAAACCGCACCGAAGGCCAAATCGCGCGCTGGTTCCAACCCTAGTAAAACGGAAAGATACTTCGTCGTCGACGGTTTCCAGGATAAGAAGAAAGTGGGGCGGCGCAGCAAAGTGTTGCCACCCTTGGACTTGCTGGAATATCGCGACCTGAAACTACCTGATGAACAGGAAGTCAACACCAATGCTAAGATCATCCACAACACAATGCTGGAATTTGATGTTGACGCAGATGTGATCGATGTACGTGTTGGCCCAGCAGTCACGCAATATGCGGTTTCACCGATCAAGGAAGTCATCACTGAGGGCGGTGAGCGGGTCATCTTGCGCACTCGGGTGAGCAAGATCGCAGCCCTCTCCAGCGATCTAGCGCTGGCGCTCTCAACGAAAACGCTCCGCATCGAAGCCCCGGTACCGGGCCATTCATACGTCGGCGTGGAGGTGCCCAATCGCGAGCCGAGTATTGTGTCTCTACGTTCCCTTCTCGAATCCGAGGTCTTCTACAACGTGCGCAAACGCTCCCTCGCCGTCCCCCTTGGGCGTGACGTCTCCGGAGAGCCGGTGGTCGTTGATCTGGCGTTGATGCCGCACCTCCTGGTAGCTGGCACCACCGGCTCGGGGAAGTCGGTCAGCCTGCGTTCGATGATTACTTCGCTGGTGATGAACAACTCGCCAGCCAAAGTCCGGATGATTCTGTTAGACCCCAAGATGGTAGAGTTACCCCAGTTCAATGGGCTGCCGCACCTGATGGGCCCCGTCGAGACGGATACAGAGCGCATTATTGGTGTTTTGCGGTGGGCAACCCGAGAAATGGACCGGCGTTACAAACTCCTCGAGAACGAGAAAGCGCGCAATATCGACGCCTATAATGAGATTCTGGGACGGCGGCGGCGCAAAGAGCAATTACCCTACGTCGTGCTGATCGTCGATGAAATCGGGGACCTGATGATGATGCGCCCCGACGAAACCGAGAAAACACTGACGCGCCTGGCCCAGAAAGCGCGCGCCGCAGGCATGCACCTCGTCATCGCAACCCAGCGCCCCAGCGTCGACGTCATCACCGGCTTGATCAAAGCCAATTTCCCACCACGCATCTCGTTTGCCGTGGCGGCAGGGGTTGATTCGCGGGTAATCCTGGACTCTGTAGGTGCTGAAACACTGGTCGGCAAAGGCGACATGCTTTTTCTAGGGCCAGACGCAGCCGGTCCCAAACGCCTGCAAGGCTGTTTCGTATCTGATGACGAAGTCAACAATGTGGTTACCTATTGGAAAGAATGGCATGCTGAGCAAATTGCGCAAGAGAAAATGGAGGAACCGGGTGTTGCCCCGTGGGAGCAAGCCCTAACCCGCCTGGAGTCCCTCTCGCAGTTGGATCCCGTGTTGGAAGAAGCACTCCAAATCGTGGTGGCCGAAGGGAAGGCATCGGTCTCACTGGTACAACGACGCCTTGGGATCGGCTATCCACGCGCCGCACGCTTGATGGATTCCCTCCATGAAATCGGCATTATTGGCATCCCACAGGCCGGCGGTAAATCGCGCGAGGTTCTTGTCAGATCCGTCGAAGATGCCCGCCGCATGATTCATAATAATCGACGCAAGCAACTCTACTAAAAATGGTAAATCCAAATGAGCGATGAGCGTGTAATCAAGCAGTATGGCAAGCTAAGCCGCAGGATGGAAAAACGTTTCGCCATCCGTCACCCCAAAGTCACTGGCCCCCGCCTGACTCCAGGGATGCTTACGAGCCACCAAGCGATCGAAGGCGGCGTGGTGGCCCAAACCCAGAACGCATCGATCGAGTTAAGGCTTATCCGCCCCAACCTATTGGCGGTGCGTGTGCGTTCTGACGGCACATTTCCCGAGCGCCACTCCTACGCCCTTGATCCTGAGTTTGATCCAATGCCACCACCTATCAATATTGAGGACGTAGCGAGCGGCATCCAGCTTGACGCCGGGGCGATGCGTGTTCATCTGGATCGCCAAACGGGTCAACTGACGATCACGCTACCCAATGGGCAAGTTGCCAGCCAGGATGCTGCGGGTGGACTCGCCTGGAACGCAGCCGGGGTGAGTTGGACACGCCATCTACCCGTAGGTGAGCGCTGTCATGGCCTGGGCGAGCGTGCCACCGGCTTGAACCTACGGGGCAGGCTCTTCACGCTATGGAACACCGATTTCATCGACTACCAGCGCGAAAGCGACCCGCTGTATTTCAGCATCCCCTTCTATCTAGGCGTCCACCATGACTATGCAATTGGCGTTCTCTGGGATAATCCGGGGCGCGGCGCTGTTGATCTGGGCAAAACCACCCCTGACAGAATGCAGTTCAATGCAAAGAGTGGGGATCTCAATTTCTACGTGATCGCAGACGAGACGCCCCAGGCGGTGCTAAAGAGCTACTTGGAGCTTACTGGCAAGCCGCCATTACTGCCGATGTGGGCCTTTGGTTATCACCAATCACGCTATACCTACATGCCATCAGACCGGTATCGCGAGCTTGCTACCGAGTTTCGCCAGCGCCAGATTCCCTGCGATGTGCTTCACTTTGATATTGAATACATGGACCAGTACCAGATCTTCACCTGGGACCAGCAGCAATTCAATGATCTCCCCCAACTCCTTCAGGACTTGAGGCGCAAGGGCTTCAAAACCGTCGCGATCATCGATCCTGCGGTGAAGCATGCTGAAGGGAACGAAGCTTTTGCCAGCGGCCAAGCAGTTGATGCCTTTCACCGCTATCCAGATGGAGAATTGTTTATTGCACCGGTCTGGGCCGGGGAGTCCGTCTTTCCGGACTTCACCAAGCCAGCCACTCGCGAGTGGTGGGCAGACCATGTCGCTGCCTTCATCCAGCGCTCGGGCTTTGACGGTCTCTGGAACGACATGAATGAACCAACCCTCTTTATGCCCAAAGTGATCGTTGGAACTGTTCCCGACTACATCACAGCAGACTGGGAAGGCCAGGGCAGCACCCATCATGAGGGTGCCCACAGCGTCTATGGTATGCAAATGGCCAGGGCTACCCGTACGGGACTGGAGCGCGCTACCCCTGCTGCACGTCCCTTCATCCTTACCCGAGCTGGCTACGCCGGCGCCCAACGCTACTGTGGCACCTGGAGTGGTGACAATACCTCAACATGGGACCATCTGCGCCTTTCGGTGAGTATGACCCTGCAGATGGGGCTGTCCGGCATGTTCTTCACCGGGCCAGACATCGGTGGCTTCCATGGCACCTCTAATGCCGAGCTCTATGCCCGTTGGATCCAGGTTGGCAGCATGTTGCCATTTTGTCGCACCCATACCGAGAAGGACACCCCCGACCAGGAACCCTGGAGTTACGGCCCTGAAGTTGAGGCAATCGCCCGCCAATACCTGGGCCTGCGCTACCAATTGCTACCCTATATTTATTCTTCCTATACCCATAGCATTGAGGAAGGTATCCCGCTGGTACGGCCAGTGTTTTTTGCCGATCCCCAAGATCAGAAGCTATTCGAGCAAGATGATACCTTTATGCTCGGCGATGCCCTTCTGGTCGCGCCAGTGATGGACGCCGGTGTGCGCTCGCGTGATATCTATCTGCCACGTGGCGTCTGGTACGATTTCTGGACCGGCAAGGCCCTGGAAGGCGGGCAAACCATCCATGTCGATGTACCCATTGACCGTATGCCACTCTTTGCCCGGGCCGGAAAGCTCATCCCTATGTGGCCATTGATGCAGTACGTGGGGGAAAAGCCTGTTGAGGAAATCCGGCTGCGCGTCTATGTGGGAGATGGCGAATCCGCATTCTACGAGGACAGCGGCGAGGGATTTGGCTATCAACAGGGTGACTATCGCTGGGCATATTTCACCGCAAAACACACACCCGAAGAGCAACGCTTCACCCTCGAACGGCGTATAGCTGGCGACTATGAACCGACCTACACCAAAGTGCGCCTCGAGATCGTGGGTGTGCGGGAAGAACCGGATGAAATCCTGGTGGATGATGAGGCGGCTGCAATCTGGTTCTTCGAAACCCCAGCCATTGAAATCCTCACCGAATCGCTCCAATCGGTCCGGCTTGAAGGTATGTTCGAGCCATTTGAAGATGACGCTGATTCGGGTGCTGAAACTCTCCAGAGCCGATCTGATCTCAGTTGATCGATCTGCCAACAAGCCG
>JAADYW010000204.1 GCA_010092845.1 Chloroflexota bacterium | reverse complement strand
AGATGTGTATAAGAGACAGGGAGAACCGGCAGTAGATACCCATATCGAGCCGCCGGCCGCTTCCACGGCACCTAGCCGGCCTACTGATTTGCGACCCCCGGACCGTGCACACCAGCCATCAGTGCCGGACAAACCCGCCCGAGAGCCAGGCGCTTACATGGGCTATGCTTGTGTGTGGGTCGTCCGGGGCGACATACTGCGCTTCGACGACGGGGCATTGGTTGATGCGATGAAGCGTTGGTTGCATCGCAGCGCCGAGGCCAATGACTGGGACCTTGTGCAAGTCGATATCGGGGAGGTCTGGGTGAATCTGCATATCGAGATTCCCCAGAAGGTTATTCCTGGCGAGGTCGTGGCGCAATTGATGGAGGATACGCATCAGGCGCTGGCCGATGCCCAAGGAGTGCCACTCGATGAGCCAATCTGGGCGCATGGCTATAGCGTGGCGACGCCGGGCCGCCTCATGGACCTGCACGAGATCGAGCGCTTTGTACAGTTCTATCAGGATTGAGCAGGCAGACCGCGCAGGGTAATGATATGGCTGTGCCCGGCCGGGGTATGACCGGGCCATTGGTCCGATGGGGTACCTAGTTGACGCGGAAATCCAACTCGTCGACTTCCTCGCCGTCTATCTTGATCTTGACGATCCAGCGTCCCGTGACCCAACGTTCCTCGTCTTCGCTGTTTTCTTGTTTCTGTTCCCAATCCAGCCCCAATACCACAGTACCAACGCCTGGAACAGCGGTGTACTGCAGGGTGTTCTCGATCTCACCATCGGGCCGGTAGAAGGTGACCTCAACATCCACCGGGTCGTCATGCTCATTGAGCTTCACGATCACGTTGAGGTCTTCATTGGAGGGGAAGCTGACGGTCTTGGTCAGACCCAACAGATTGGTGCTGTCGCCTCGGGCTACGTAGGCGAGGCTGTAGACACCGCTTGAGCACCCACTAAGTAGCATGACAAGTAATATTCCAGCCGCAATCCACTTCATGCGTCTTCGCAATCTCCCAAAACAAAAGTAGCGTGTTTCTACAAGTATACACGCTACGGTCACGAATTGTTCAGAGGACTGGCCGGAATTTGTAGCCGTACACGATGATACCTTCTTAGCCCTCGGTTCGCAGTTTGCGGTAACCATCTCAACCCGCATCCCAATCTCGACTGGGCCGTCGAGGTCGGTCAGTTGGGCGGTCACCATTGGCCCTTCGTCCAGCTTGACGAGGGCCAGTACATAGGGCGCTTGTTCCTCGAAACCTGCTGGTGGAACTGTCACCATCGTGAAGCTGTAGACTTCTCCTGCACCACCGAGCTGGATATCCACGCTGGGCGATCCTAGGCTACATTGACGAGTTTCTCAAGCTCGTCGCTGACCGGTGTTGTGAACTCGTACCGCTCGATCTCCCTTTGGACGACATCGGGGCGAGGGGGAAACGAGATGCTGCCATCTTCGTGTTGTTTGCCACACAGTTGGTAGCGATGAGATCGTAATCGCCAGTGCTGTGGTACATTCATATTGCAGACTCCTTGTTCAGATTTGCACAAACTATACCGGCAACTGTCTTCCAAATGCTCCCATGATAGGTTTTGAGAGCTTTCTGGAACCTGTCAGGATTCAAGGAATCCGCTTGGATAAAGGCTGTTCGGCCCGTCTCTCTCACCGATTTCTAATAAGGGAAGGGAGAGAATAGTTCAGGCGGTGGTGTGGTGAAGCCCTGTTGACCCGGTGGCTGCCACAGCAGATGGATGCGCGAGTACGGAACCGTATCCAGAAAACGGACCTGGATTTCGTGCAGGCCAGGCGGCAGCTCAACCGTTGTGTAGATCGTCTGGTCTGGCCCAGGCGTTTCAGCCACCTGTGTTCCGTTGACGCGCAGTTCGGCCCATTCAATGGCACGCAGACTGAAGCCATAGCTGCCAGTTTCCTTGACTTGTAGCCAACCTCTCCAGGCGACGCCGTAGGGGCGTGGTAGGTGCAGGACATGAAAGTAGGCGTCGAGGGCCGGGTCAACGCGCACCAGACTAGGGCTGATACCGCTTTCGATGCGCTGGATCAGGGAGTCCTGGTTGTCGATCCGGTAGTACCAACCGGTGAAGCCATAAGCTCCTACCGGGTGGTGATAGAGGAAGTGCTCGGGCACCGCGTCAAAGCTGAAATCATCCGACTGGCGCCATTCAAGCAGTCCGCCGGGTGGTTCGATACGGATGGCGTGATTGCCGGCGCCCAGCATCAGTTGATCACGGGCATCGACCAGTTGCCCGTCCAGGTACAGGTTGGTGCCCCACGGTCCACTGAGGCGATAGGCTCCATATTCGGGTATGTATAGCGCACCGGTGCCGTCCGCGCCTAGCCCCTGCAGACTGGCGATGTCGGCCGGAGTCAGATCAATCACGTAGATCAAGACGCCCGACCTGTCGGTATTCAGATCGAGCTCCTGCAAGGTGATCTTGTGGAACGTAGCATTGGGGTACAACCGCTGAGCATAGTCCCATAACCAGCGATCGTCTTTTTGTAGGAAGATGCTGGCCGCATAAGTGGGCTCTGCGCGGATTGGAAGTGCATCGGGTAGGATCAGTGTTTCCTGGCGCTGTTCGACGTCTGGGGCGAAGAACGCGATCGTCGGGGCGAATGATATGAGTGGCGAAAACAACAGCCGTTGGTCGGCAGGGTAGTCGGCGACGGTCCGGCCCAGGATCGACTGCACTGGCGAGAATCCATCCCAAACCTTGAAGTCATGGCGCTGGTCCTCAAAATAGAGAGCGTAGTTGCTGTACAGACTGGTGGCCAGTGCCACGCCGATACCCATTACCAAAGGGCGTGTCCGGGGCTGGTCGACCAGCATTTGCCCGATAGCAAACACGGCCAACGCACATAGATAAGCCACCGAAGGCAGCACACCAATGGTGCGCAGGCTCTGGGGCGCTTCGCTTTCCAGCGTCAGGATGCCGGGTAGTAGCCCCGTGATCAGCAGGACGAGGAAGTACCACCCTGTCGACTGGTGGACGTTGCGCAGCGCCAGTCCGATACCCAGGATCATCAACATACCCATCACAGGGTCCAACATCGGCGTGCCCGGCAGATTATGGCGTCCGTTGTGGTCGCCCTCGATATGGAACATCTTGGCGTGGGCCTGAATGTTGTTGGCGATGGCTTCGGCTAAGGTCGGTGCTTGCCGGTTGTCGGGATCGAATATCTGAATCTTGCGCGTACGGTACAGGAACTCATCCGATTCGACCTGTGAATAAACGACGATGGGGAAGACCAGCGCCATCACAATCAGGCCGGCGATTATCCCGCTGACCACTGTGCGCCAGCGTCGCACGCGGACCAGAGCCACGATTGCCAGTGCCAACCCGGTGAAGCGAAACGCTGCGTAGAACCACAGTCCCAGGCCAGCACTGAGTCCTAGCCAGACGGCGTCCCGCCAATAACCATAGCGCAATAGCCGCAACAGGAAGTAGAATGCCAGCAGGTTGTTGAACGCGACCTCGATGCCGGTCATTGCGATTCGGCTAAAATTGATTGCCC
>JAADYW010000029.1 GCA_010092845.1 Chloroflexota bacterium | reverse complement strand
GTATAAGAGACAGATCTATCGGTGATGGCAGCATCATCGGTGGGGTTCACAAAGGGTGCCGCGAATTGTACAATGCCGGATGGGTTGACAAGATCCCGCGTCTGATAGGGGTGCAATCGACGGGCAGTAACGCCATCGCACACGCCTGGGAAAATGACTTGTCGCCGGTGGAGATGACATCTCGTCCCGCCAACACGATCGCCGACAGCATCAGCAGCCGGTTGCCGCGTGACCGGGCCAAAGCGTTAAGGGCTGTTCGCGAAACGCACGGCGCCGTCGTACAGGTCGATGATACGGATATTCTGGCGGCGATACCTCGGTTGGCCCTCCAAACGGGCATCTTTGCTGAGCCGGCCGCCGCCGCCACATTTGCTGGCCTCAACCACGCGCTGTCAGCAGGCTATATCCACCCAGCGGACCATGTGCTGTTGCTTATTACCGGCAATGGACTTAAGGATGTCCAGGGTGCGATGCAAGCTGTCCACGACCAACAGGTGCCGGCAACATCGCCAACGCTTGAGGCGGTCCGCCGGCAGGTTGAGCAATGGGATCGAAATGCGTAGGAGTGAGTAGGACAACGCGTCATGGACAAAACGGACCCGGTGTTTTCGATAGTGGCCCCGGTCCACAACGAAGAAGGTAACCTCCATCGTCTCTACGAACGCATTGTAGCGGTTATGGATGCGCTTGGTGAGCCCTGGGAATTGCTGCTGATCAATGACGGTAGCAGGGATGGCTCGCTTGACGAAATGCTGCAACTCCATAAGCGCGATTCGCGCGTACGGATTATCAGCTTCGCGCGCAATTTCGGCCATCAGACGGCCGTCACCGCCGGCATGGATTTCTCAGGCGGAAAGGCGGTCATCCTCATTGACGCTGATTTGCAGGACCCACCGGAACTCATTCAGCAGATGGTCGAGAAATGGCGCGAGGGCTTTCACGTTGTCTATGCTGTGCGCGCTGAGCGGAAAGGGGAGAGCCGCTTCAAACTCTGGACGGCACGGTTGTTCTACCGGCTAACCAATCGTATCACCAATATTGATATTCCCCTCGATACCGGGGACTTCCGTCTGATGGACCGGCGCGTGGTTAATGCCGTGATGCGCATGCGCGAGCATAACCGTTTCATCCGGGGCATGACGAGCTGGGTCGGCTTTCGACAGACGGGGGTTGAGTACGTCCGGCAGCCGCGCGAGATCGGTGAGACGAAATACAACCTCTCGAAGATGTTGCGGCTGGCGCTGGACGGGATTACGGGCTTCAGCTATTTCCCACTCCAGGTCGCGATCTACATTAGCTTCATTCTGGCGGTGCTGGCGGTACTGGCCTTACCCGTGATTGTGGTGCTGCGCCTAGCCACCGAAGAAGTTGTGCTCGAAGGCCAGGCCACAACCCTCTCAGTGCTGCTGATTCTGAGCGCCTTTCAGTTCCTGTTCTTCTTTATTCTCGGGCAGTACATTGCCAGGATCTATGATGAAGTTCGGGCACGTCCGCTCTACGTGATTGCCGATACCTATGGGGTGCCCTTTGATACCGAAAACGTGCCGCCGCGGGTCGTGGCCGTCCCGGAGGATCTTGCGGCGCCGTCCACGTTCTCAAGTGTGCAGGAGGAGATGGATGACCAATCTCAATGCTGATGACCAGTCCCCGGAGAAACATCCGTCCGGCGACAAGGCGCAGGTGGAACGCTACCAGCAGCTTGTCCTCGAGTACGAAAAACTGGCTGCTGAAATCGACGGATTGCTGATGCGCAACGACGGCGGGACTGAGGAAATGTCTGACGAGGACTATCGCCGGTATCGCAAATTGGCCGATCAACGGGATGAAGTCCACAACCAGCTACGTCATCTGGAGAGTATTCTCTTTGACGATAACTAGCCCTTAGCCACGGTGTTTTATTCATACAGCTACCCTTAGCAGGATTACCAATGATTGATCTAACACGCCATTCCGAACAACTTGAACGTACCAATCAGCGGGCAAGAGAGCGACACATCATCATGCCCACCTTTGAGATGATGAAAGACCCATTTCGTGTCCCCGGTGCTATCCAGGAGAAATTGGCCAATGTGGGCTTGTGGGACGTGAACTCTCTGAATTTGACCCGCATCACCTGGAAGAACGAGCCCGTAGACCACGGGGGACGTTTTGGCCCGGTCAACTATCTTGAGTTGCCGCAAGCCCTGACGGGTGTTGCGGCCCGGATCATCACTTTGATCGGAAAATGGTTCCCCACTGGTGCCCACAAAGTGGGGGCCACATACGGTTGCCTGGCGCCACGCCTGGTTACGGGGCAGTTTGACCCGACGGTCCATAGGGCAGTGTGGCCATCGACTGGTAATTACTGTCGTGGTGGCGCCTACAATTCGGCACTTCTAGCATGCGAGTCGATTGCGATTCTCCCGGAGGGGATGAGTCGTGAGCGCTTTGAGTGGCTGAGCAATATTGCCGGCGAGGTCATCGCTACGCCGGGTACGGAGAGCAACGTCAAGGAAATCTTCGACAAATGCTGGGAACTCCGGGCAACGCGCGACGACATCATGATCTTCAATCAATTTGACGAGATGGGCAATCATCTGTGGCATTATGATGTTACCGGCCACGCGATGCAAGAGGTTCTGGAAGCCGAGCTGGCACCGGGTGAATCGTATCGCGGAACGGCCTTGACCACCGGTTCAGCGGGCACGTTGGGCTGTGGTGACTTCATGAAGGAGTTGTTCCCAGGGAGCAAGGTGGCCGCCAGTGAAGCCCTGCAATGCCCGACTTTAACCGTCAATGGTTTCGGCGCGCATCGCATCGAAGGTATCGGCGACAAGCACGTCCCCTGGATCCACAACATGCGCAACACCGACATGGTTATGGCTATTGATGATGAGGCGACGATCCGGTTGATGCGCTTATTCAATGAACCTGCGGGCCAGGAATACCTGATTAAGCAAGGCGTGCCACCGGAATTTGTGGCCCAGCTTCCCCTGCTAGGCATTTCATCGATCGCTAATATGCTCTCAGCAATTAAGATGGTGAAATACTACGAGTGGGGCGCAGGCGATGTTGTGCTGACGATCAGCACTGACTCGATGGAGCTCTATCAGAGCCGGTTACGTGAAGAGCAGGCCGCTCGTGGTGACTATACAACAGAAG
>JAADYW010000004.1 GCA_010092845.1 Chloroflexota bacterium | reverse complement strand
GTCCTGGATATCCAGGTCAATGCTCCGGGGGTACGCCGCGATTGACAAATGCACTTTTCCGGTTCGGTGAAACCACCTTGGCGACGGGGGCCTATGTCCTGCGGATCCTATTGCGGCGGCCAGCAGACATCAGGTTCGGGCGTTTCAATCAGGGGCAACCTATCTTCCTGACACATGGCGAGTACGCGTATGTCGGTTCCGCAATGGGAACGAAAGGCGCCAGTCAGCTCGGATCGCGGCTGCTACGGCACGCCACGCGCAGCGAGGACCACCTTCCCCATCCAATCCGTCACCACCTGGAAATCGCATTTCGACGCCCCCCGCCACGTCAGAAGACCCCCTTCTGGCATATTGACTATTTGCTGGATTCACCAGCCGCTGAGTTAACCCATGTCTACGCCGTGCACGCGAGCTTGCGCCTGGAAGTTACTATCGCGGCGCTGCTTCAAGAAAATCCCCACACAACTGTTATTGTCCCGGGGCTGGGTGCCAGCGACGCCAGACAACATACCCACCTGCTGCGCGTGGCGGCTGATGAGCGGTGGTGGACGCGCTGGCTCGTGAACCAGCTCGAGGCCCTGGAAAAGCAAAAACCCGGGATGTCATCCCCGGGTTAGTGTCAGCGCCGTAGCCACTGTTAGCTTTCATAGTTCTGTGGCTATGCGCCTAGCGCCTGCGATTTCAGGTCGTGACCGGCAACCCGGTTAGCTCAGCGCTAACATTCCATAGACGCTGCGCGATCTCTCCATTGTAGCTGACCCCAGAAGACTTGGCTTGCTGCTTCTTGACAAAATACTTGCCCGTGACGTCGGCCAGCTCAGGTGCGGTAGCCAGATAGAGGGGAGTTTCAGCGCCTTTTTCCGGGCTATCACCCGCTGGGCGCTTATCCAGCGGCCCGGTATGTCCGGTATAGTTCTGCGCCAGCTTGGTCGCGATGACACCCGGATGCAAGCAGTTCACCGTCACACCCGTGCCTTCAAGGCGACGGGCGAGTTCATAGGTGAATAACACATTGGCGAGTTTTGTCCGGGCATAAACGCGCGACGGTGTGTAGTTCTGCTCAGTCTGCAAATCGTCGAAGTGAATGGTAGCACCCTGGTGCGCTTGCGACGTCACATTGATAATACGTGACGGGGCACTGCGCTTCAGCGTATCAAGAAGTAGATTGGTCAGCAAGAAATAGGAAAGGTGATTCACAGCAAACTGCATTTCCAGGCCATCGACTGTGGTCATCCGCTGGGATGGGATCGTCCCGGCGTTATTGATCAACACGTCCAGTCGGGAAAACAGTGCCTTGAAGTTGGTGACCATCTCACGGATCGACTGCTGCGAGGACAGATCGGCCAACAGTAAATGCACAGCATCGTTGCCTGTCTCTACTTTCAGCTGATCCAGCGCCTCCTCACCCCGTTGTCGGTTGCGAGCGACCATCACCACGGTGGCCCCTACCGCGGCCAGGCCCCGAGCAACCGCCTGGCCAATACCAGCATTCGCACCGGTCACCATACAGATCTTGCCATTCATATGCGGTAAGTCGGTCATAACCTGTCTCATCCTTAATCATAAATTTGTAGCGATCTAAGTTTGCGTTCAAAACTATTGTGTCGTGTTAAGCCCAAGAGATGCTGTATCCGGAATTCGACCTCATGTCATGCCAATTATATAGAATCTTAACCCGGCATGCTGCAGGGTAACAACGCATGCCGGAGCGCATCGAGGCCTACACGGTCTATAGCTTACTCGTCGCAGCCGGAGGTAAACACACTCAAACTGATTTCCAGGTCCTCATCACTGGTGCGATAGGTGATGCGCTCCCCCGAACGCCAGTTGTCCGCTCGTGTCAGAATCAGGTGACCTTCTGCAATCATATCCTCACCGCTGATCGCATCAGCGGCCGCCGTCATCAAAGAGTCAAGTGTCCGGCCGGCCACACCCAGGTTGGCTCTGGCCGCCGTACCCAACAACCGGGCCGCCTCAGCGATATTGACGCCAAATACCCGTGGCGACTCATCGACTTCAACCGCCAGCACATAGATTGTAATCTCATCGCTGGCGGGGACAGTGAAAGTGAAATCCTCGAGCGAGACCCGATCCCCCTGGCGCATTTTGTGATATCCCGTATCCGGATAATAACGTTGGCGTGTGGCACGCTCGCTACCGACCAAGAAGAGAACCTCGACCTCCATCCGGTTATCAAACAGGCCGTCTTCCATATCGGCAAGCACACGAAATTCGTGGATCTTGACATGGACCCGGCACCCAGGTCGGTCGGCTTGGGCGGATGCAGCCGAGAAGTCTGTTAGACTCAGGGGGGTGAGCAACATTGCCACCAGGACAATCAGGATAATCCTATGCATATCGAATTTTCACTTTCACCATTATGTCTGTAGCGAGGGCACACTCACTCTCATTGTAGCCTATTTGTCCCGCGTGAGGGCAAACCCATTCATAAATTGCTTCTGCAGCAGCACAAAGATGATCACCGGCGGAATCGAGGCCACGACACCAGCGGCCATCAACAAGCCAAAATCCGTGGTACCGCTAATGCCGGCGGCATTCCGGACTCCTACCTGGATCATCTGATCCTCAGGATCGGAGATAATGAATTTCGGCCAGATATACTGATGCCACATCGTGATGAACTGGATAATCGCCAGCGCCGCGATGACATTCCAGGACATCGGTAGCAATATTGAATAGAGGAAACGCAGTGGTGAAGCGCCGTCGATCTGGGCCGCTTCAACGAGTTCGCGCGGGATATTGCTGAAATGCTGCCGAAAGAGAAATACTCCGATTGCGGTGCCAATAAACGGCATTGTCAGCGCCAGGCGTGGGTTGGCTGCACTGCCTTCTTGTTGGCTAAGCCATCCCAGATGCTCTTTGCCGACTAGATCAAACAAGGGTACCAGAATGATCTCGGTAGGCATCAGCAGCGTCAACAGGATAACGAAGAAGAGAAACCACTTCCCGGGAAACTTGAAGTAGACAAACGCTACACCCGCCAGCATCGCAATCCCGATCTTGGCGACGACGACCACCAGCGACACAATGGCGGTGTTCACCAGCATGGTACCGAAATCCCGATTATCGAAAAGGATCTCGACGTTGTCGCCAAGATCAGCGCCGGGTGGAAACAACCTGGGCGGATTCATCTCGAGGGCGTCAACGTTTTCCAGGGTAGCCACCTGCACCGCATACAACGCCGGCAAGGCAACGATTAAGCAGATAATGACCAGGGGGATATGAACTTCCCAGCGGGTGCGTCGCCGTCGCCGGCGAGTGGTCATACTGGTCTCAGTCTCTTGCACTTGGGTATATTCATTGGTTGTCGAGGTCAATGTTGCGCTACCCTCCATAAGTTACACGGCGTTCCACATAGCGGAACTGCAATAAGGTAATGGCTGCCACCAGGATGAACAGAATCACCGCTCGCGCTGAAGCCTCACCTACGCGGGCGCTGGCATCAAACGCGCCACGATAAGCATCATAAATCAAGACGTTGGTGGCTCCGCCCTCAATGCCAGCCGGCCCCAGCGGCGGGCCGCCTTCGGTCAAGACATCAACCACTGGATAGATGCCATAGAACGAGTACGTCACATTCGCAATCAGCAGAAAGAACGTGAAAGGCGAAAGCAGGGGCAAGGTAACCCGAAAAAAGCGCTGGACAAGGTTGGCGCCGTCAATTGCTGCGGCTTCTAGCAGATCTTTGGGGATGTTTTGCAAGCCGGCGATATAGAACAGCACATTGAATCCAAGCGCATTCCATACTGCAGCTGAGACGATCACCCAGGGAGCTAGATTGGGGTCGGTTAGCCACGCCGGTTGGATCCCAAACAGCCCGTCCAAAGCCCAGTTGATGATCCCGCTGCCCCCCTGCCGGAACATGTTAAGAAAAATCGCGCCGATGACGAGAGGGGAGATCGCATAGGGCCAGATCAGCAAGGTACGGTAGACATTGGCGCCACGCACCCGCTGGGACGCCAATATCGCGATCAGGAGCGCCAGGATCATCGTGATCGCCACAATCGCCGCGGTTGTCCAGATCGTTGTTGAGAAACTGCGCTGGTAGCTCACGCTTTCGCTCAAGTCAACATAATGTTGCAGACAGTAATCAATCTGGCGATCGGAATTGCGGCGGATCAACCGGGTTGATTGGGTCATGATCTGGATGGCGGGATAGTATAGAAATACCAGCAGGAAGATCAAGCTGGGCAGGAGCAAGAAATAGGGCAACACACGATTACGGAAATAGCCAATGGTGTCGCCGTCACTCGATCGACGTTGGCGCGAAAGCAGGGTCCAGGCTGGAATCAGGAGAATCAATGTGCTGAAAGCCGTCAGCGCCAACCCCATACGATATTGCACCTGGGACACTTCACTGTCATAAGTACAATGCTGCAGCGGATACATCAAAATCTGCCCGCCAATGGCCCCACCAACCAAACCCACCCCTGCACCAATCGCCAGAGTGATCAGCGCGCGTTGGTTGGCCAGCTTGCGTAGGGTACCGGGCGTGAAGAAGGCGCGCATCGCGGGTTCATAAATCAGGGCTGTAAACAAGGTGAAACCAACCACAGCACCCAGCGCATTCCAGAATCCCGCTGGGACCATTGCCAGCACAAATGCTGCACCCAGGCCAATCCAGACGGCTCTGGGGATGAGGCTCAGCCATTGCAGACTATTACGTGGTGCATTCACACCCCGAAGGGCACGGCCGAGAACAACAAAGCCATCCAGCTCCTGGTAGAAATAGGCCGCTAAAATCAACGTCATCCCCGCGCCCAAGAGTACGGTTAGGACCTGGGGATCGGTATAATACGCCAACACCCCAACAAGTAGCCCGGTGAGCAGTGCATCCGTCGTAATCGGCGGCAGATAGAGCCAGCCGCGGTTCCAGCTGAGGAAAACTGCCGAGATAGCTGCTCCAAATATCCCGCCTACTAGAAGCGATGAACGGAGGCGTTCAGAGGCGACGTCGTCGAAGTAGTCCACAACCCCTTCGGCGAAACCAGGGGTTGACTGACCAGCATCGACCAGAAACATAGCAAAGTCGATAAGACCATCCCATTCCGCAACAACAAACCACAGAAGGAAAAGCCCCGCGAGGATAAGGAAAGTATTTTGCAGGGTACGATCGTCACGCAAAACGTTGAAAAGTCTCTTCAAGTAGTCCATGATGCAGCCTCGCATAAAACACGTGATGGGATGAGCACAAGAATCTGCGGCTCACCCCACCACGACTATCTGGTGTTATAATCGTTCTGATGATCAGTCGAGATAGAAGAGGTTATAGTCCTCAATCTCTCTATCGGCGAGTTGCTTCGCTGCCGCCAGAGCATCATCAACCGATTCACCCTGATCAATAACCGACTGGACTGCGGTCTCGAGAATCTCGCGTACCTGAGGATAGGGGCCAAGGATCACGCCGCCCGTAGCAGGCGTCGGCGTGGTTTGGAGCATCTGATCCAGTGCAATCCGGAACGCAGGATTCTCTTCCCAGAAGCCTTCGGCCTCCAGCATATCAATAGACTCCTGCCGGTTGGGGAAGTAGCCGCTGGCTTTGTGCCACTGCGCGATATTCTCGGCGCTCGTCATGTAGAAGACAAACTCGCGAGCGGCCTCGAGTTCTTCCTCCGAGTGCCCCTCCGTGATCCACAGGCTGGCACCGCCGCTAATCACGCCATTGGTCGCTTCCGCATTGGGAAGAGGGAAATTCGTAACGCCCAGATCCCAATTCAGGAGCTCGGCATAGTACTGGAAGTTGGTCAGGCCGGCAGTGCTGTTCAGGTGCATCGCAAAGCGCTGTGTGATGAAAGCGCCTGCCTCGCCATTGTAGTCTACCGTTTTGCCCGTGTAGACATAGTACCCGCGATCTGCCATTTCCTTCCACCAGTTGAAGATGAGCTTCATCTCGTCGCTCAGGAAGAGGGCCTCCGTCGCCCGGCCATCGTGACCGTTCTGGTTGTTGACCACCAGCGCACCCTGGTTAGCCATCCAGCTCTCGACGAACCAGGCCGTCAGGGGCCAGTTCATGCAGCCGGCAAGCTCTAGATCTGAGGCCATGATGACTTCGCAAGCCTCAAGGATTTCGTCAAAGGTTTGGGGCGGGTCATCAGGATCGAGTCCGGCCTCAACAAACATGTCGCGGTTGTAGTACATAACCGCGTTTGAGGTGTTCCAGGGCAAACTCCACATATCGCCGTCAACAGTGAAGACCTCACGAACCGGCGGCAGAATGTCATCCAGAGACGCGAGCTGTTCCTCCGTAGCGATGCTGCTGATATTGACGAACTGACCCGAATCGACGGCAAAGCGATTGGCTGTCTCGTCCAGCTGGACCACATGCGCGGCATCACCTTGCTCAGCATCGAGGATCGTGCGATCGAGAACCTCGTCATAGTCAGCAATTGTCGTCTGGATATTGACCTGTATACCGGTCTCGGCCGTAAAGTCTGCGACGATGTCCCGAACAATCTCATTGCGGATGTCGTTTTCATCCCCAAAGATATGAACGAATGTGATCTCAACACCATCCTGCGCCTCAGACGACCCAATTGCCGATGGGGCCAGGCTAAAAACCAGCATGAGAGCAATAAGAATTAGCACCACTCTTTTCATGCGATTGCTCCTTCTAATCCATGTTTGAACAGCACATTAATGTAACGATCTGCCATGAAGGGATTCCTAAGCAATGGTTAAATTAATTTAACTATCCTGCTCTCTGGGGCCGGTAAATCCGTCCTTCACCTGCTGCCAGCGACTGAATCTTGTAGTGTTTCCCGTTGAAGCGCAACTCGTGATCCAACGGCGGAACATGGCTGGTCGTTGAGAAGTCGAGTACTAATGGCACATCAGGGGCAAGACCCGGAATCATCGGCACGGCAAAATAGGCCGATGGCGCATCAACATCCAGATTCGCCACAAAGAGGAAATCGGGCTGCCCATCTGCCTGCGTCCAGGCGATGACCTTGCTGTAGCCCGTCGGATCAGGTGGCAAGAGCCAGCGAGTGGGCCGCTGCCGCAGGTGCTCAAAATACTCATCAACATAAAGTTTCATCCGCGTGAGATGGTGAAAGAGGGCGCCGTTCTGCCCCCAGATATAATCACCACTCCGAGCCTTGTGTCCACTCGTCTCATGAAACACAAACAGCTTGGTGTAATGCTCATTGGGAACCGGGCTGTAGTGGACTTCCCGTGTCTGGAAACCAAGCGCCACATAGCTCGGCATATCAGCCAGAAAATAACCTACGAATAGCCTTAGTTCGTTCCCTTTAACATAAAACTCGTCAAAACGTGGGTCGTCTTTGTCACCCGTCATGACAGTCCAATTCGGCACACACAGACGTGTATAGAGCATATCCACGTAGCGCCGGAAGTTCTGCATAAACTCGGCTGAGCCAACCACCATGGATTGGAGATCGCCAAGCGTAGTCTCAGCATCCGAAGCTTCGAGATGATCGATTTCCTCACCATAGCCGAAAACGTCACGCGGCGGCAGAAACGTTTCCGCGAAGTACCCGAAATAGGCAACACCTGTGTCACGCTGGATGTAATTCTTGACCGTTCCCAGGATGTCATAGTAAGGGTCGATTTCCTGGGGTACCCCGTCGGGCCGCATTTGAACATGGGACATGTCGCCACGCATGAAATCGAAACCGAAGCGCTGTTGGACCGAGGAGTAGTGGGTACAAATATAGTCCCACACCTCGGGACGCGGGTGCTCGAAATCGACTTCCCAATCAATATTGTTGTTGAGACGACCATATAGCTTATAGCGGGCCAGGGGTCCAAATACCCGGGACATGGTCTCAGGCCGCGTGATTACATAGTCACGCCACACCATACCATGCTCGTCCACCTTGACCGCGTCTTCGCTGACATCAACCTGTATATCACGAAAAGGTGGTGCCATGGTCGCTGGCACCGGCTCGAAACCATAGGCGTATAGATACTCGACCAGCGCAGAGCGTCGTGCTGTTCGCCCTGAGCGATCGTCTGGCTCCCCGAACAGAATCCGTAGGCGGCGCGCTTCATCGATCTGATCCTCAGAGAATAGCGCCTCCCGGGTCGAGGGCACGCGCTCATCTGCTACCGCCGATCCGAAATCGGCCAGGAAATCCATGATCCGCTCCTGAACGACCACATGAAGATCGTCGTCGTGATTAACAATCGTATACGCTTCGCGTTGCAGCCATTCAAAATAGTGTGGATTAGCCAGCGCCATCTCGGAATAGCGGTCGGTATGAGGGATAACATCCATCCCCACAGCCTTGCCCATAACATGCAGCAGATTGACCACCGCTCGGAGTTGTCTATCCACCGTATTTAAATAGGGAAAGATAGCAACAAGTTCTTCGCTGTAAAACTCATCATTGATCTGCCAGCTGCTCATCCCATAGAGGCTATCGACGACCCCTGGCTCCCAGATAGGGAGCAGATGTACCGAGTCCTGGGCGGCTGGCCACGTGAACATATATTTGACGACGTTCCAGAAGTTGTGGATGGTACGCACGTTGATACCAACCATATTGGTCCGTTTGAGCCATTCGCCGTTAGGTTCGCGTGTAACCGGTGATAGGATCTCTGGAGGTATTGTCGATGGCAATTCATCTGGATCCGTATACTCGGCGCTGATCGCAAGATCAAACGCGGCGCCGAAGCGTTGGCGTAGCAAAGCAACTGTTTCCTCGCCCGAAAGCTGAATAGATTGCTCGGGAAGTAGATTAGGGACAAAAGAAGACTCACGGGCTTCGTAGTGGCGTTTGAGGGTAGTATGATGCCGCGACCAGTAGTCTCGAAATTGGTGATGGACGCTAGGAACAGCCATCCTGGGCATGAATTATCTCCTAATAAATGCTAACACAGAATTGGGAGCAATGCGTGCTAAAAAAGGCGACACTTACTTATCGTCGCCTTTTCAAAGCTACGAGAAAGCGTACACCAATGTAGCAACGCGTTGGTGGTTCGCTAGCCTTCAACTTCGTAGTCGCGGGTAATGACGATATCCGCTTTTTCGCGATGCTTGGAGATAATGCCATGCTCAATCTTGAGCACTTCCTCGATGAAGGGGTCCATTTCTTCGCGGCCGCGTTTCTTGCGTGTCTCCAGGGTTTCAAGGCGG
This sequence comes from Chloroflexota bacterium, assembly GCA_010092845.1. Classification (GTDB taxonomy): domain Bacteria; phylum Chloroflexota; class Anaerolineae; order Aggregatilineales; family J027; genus J027. The sequence goes on along the minus strand of JAADYW010000004.1, from coordinate 3,526 downwards.
TTGCGGTTGATGAACACTTTCTTGTCGACGTTATTGAGCAGCGTGGTATAGGTGCCCTCGGCAATGACAACCTTTGACCCCGCCAGGCTCATCGTCTCTTCGTCAACCCGGTCCTCCTGATAGATTACCAATGGTTTGGTAACCTCGTCCGCACCGTCCAAGGCAGCCTTCAGATGCTCATCGAGTAGGTCGAGCTTCACCTCATTAGGGCCCACCCAACTGATATCCTTGCGGCGTGTCGCATCGTTGGTTTTGGGCGGATAAACGAAATAATCATCTTGCTGGTAAATTGCCGCCGGAACACCATTGGCCTCCAGCTCCTCGGCAATGGCCTTGGCGGTTTCAGACTTTCCACTGCCTGATTCACCAGCAACGGTCATGGTATAACGGCCCGGCTTGGCCTGTATCTCGCCAAGAATGCCACCCACAATGGTCTTGGCGACTCGGCGATGATGTTCTTCGACAATAATTATATCGCCCTTCATCTTAGCCTCCGCTAGTTTCGCTAGGTATTAAAGAGATGGTTTCCAGTTTAACAGAAAACCCTACCTCAGCAAGGAGAATACCCACCAGCAGCGGGACTTGAAGGGGAAGTTGTTATCTTTGCACCAATCGGGACTCATAAGAGAATCATGAGAAATCAACGGCGCACCCTTCAGGGGGTAAAGGGCCATTAACTGCTGGAGCGTCGTTGAACTGCCACTTCGTGTGGACAAGCCAGTACTAACATTAAGCAAATTTTACCTTTTCTTAAGCAGTTTCATTTGCGAGATCAGTTGTAGTACGTAAAATCCAGCAGAGTCCTCAGCGGAGCATATAGGGTTTAATGTCAATGGCCTCGGAAACACCTGTCGCGTCCCCATCACCACGCTACCAAGGTGAAGACCTGCATCGTGGTGAGCGCCTCAAGAGCTTTCGCGAAACGATGCTGGCCTATTTTCTTATCATGCCAGCGTTAGTGGTAACCCTGATTTTTGGCATCTATCCCGTCATCAGCGGATTGTGGGAGAGCCTTAAGCAGGGCCGGCCAATACCAAATGAGTATGTAGGTCTGGAACAATATCTTCGGGGTGTTGGAAGCCTGGTCTACGTACTGTTGCTGGTCCTTGCCGCGATCTTCTGCCTGATGGCCTTCCAGGCATGGCAACGTGCGCGCGAAGAACACCAGAAGAATCCAGCAGACCCGCTGTGGTGGTATTTGATCCCTGGTTTCTTTGCAGGCTTTGGGGGATTTGCCTTCGTGGCATTATGGTTGACGGGCGGGTATCGCTACCAACTCAGCCTTGGCAGTATAGAATTCTCGGTCTTATGGGCCGCTGCCGCCCTCATCGTTATTGGCGTTGGTGGCTACCAGTTCCTGAGCAGAATCACCAAGGGCAACGCCGGAAATTATGTCCTGAACACGCTGATGGTGATGACACTGACCATCTTCGCGGTGTTGTTGGTGCGCTACATGTATGAGGAGATGAAGAACGACGTCGAGCAAGCGCGCGAGGTTGCCTCGCAGATTTTGACGACAGAGGTTGGCACTGCGTCACCATTGGAGCCAATGGATGGCGCCCAATACGTTGGCACCAGCTTCGCTGAAGAAGAAGTCCCCGTTCAAGTCGAGATCAACGACGTTGTTTACGAAGCCTCGCTGTCGCCGCAGGCTTACGCTCAGGTTGAAGCCGATCGTCTCTCTCAGGCAGCCATCACCTTTACGAATAATCAGCGTGTACAGGTTGTCATCCCCCTTCAACGCGGTCTAGGTTTGGAGCCAGTGCTCCTTGAGACCGAGGGCAACCTGGTCCTCGAGAGAGATGCTTCACAGATCGGCGGTGGCGCCCCCACGTTGGAAGTGCCGATCCAGGTCGATGGGGACAACATCCGGGCGCCCTATGACATCTTCTTAACCAGCGAAGTCGGTGAGAGTGTTGTCAGCAACAGCGGCTACACTGTCCCCATCGAAGAACCCTTCCTCGCCTCGGTAGCGATTGGCTTCCTGCTCCTGGCGATTTATGTCGTCGGCAAGATTCGCGAGCGGACTGGCCAGAGTGAAAGCCGACGTGGCCAGAATGCACACGCCTGGCTGGGCCTGAGTCGACTTGGGGCTTGGTTGATCGTCTTCGGGCTGGTTGCCTATGTAATCACCCATGTTCACTTCTATCGTCAGGCAGCGTTCGGTATCCGTGAGCTTTCAATTGAGGACTTCCAGGTTGCGTACGAATTCGTCAATGATGAAGCGCCACCCGCGACGATGCGCCCCGCGACGCTTGCACAGCGGTTGCTATTTTTCCCACAGGTGATCTCAATCGCCGCCGGCGCTATGCTGATCGGAATGGCTTTTATTATCTGGTTAGAAGCTCAGAAGAAAGAAACCGGGTTCGGCTTAGGTGGCAATATCCTGTTCGCCACGATGCTGATGGTGGGCGGCTGGTTATGTATCAGCGAACTCCCCTCAACAATCATGGCCGCAGGAACTGACGCCCACGTCGCCCGTGATGCGATGATCCGGACGGCAATGTACAGCGTGGGAACGGTACCCTTCCAGCTAGCCATCGGCATGACCCTGGCCTATTTTCTCTTCTACGAAGTTAAGTTTGGCAAAGGGCTGTTCCGGCTGATTTACTTCATGCCATACATCACACCCCAAGTTGCCACCGCTACAATCTTCACCGTCATCTTCAGCCTTAGCGCCACCGGCCTTGCCAACCAATTTCTGGATACGATAGGGATCACCCCCCAGCTCTGGCTACAGGAATCCGATGGTGTCGTCCAGGTTGCCTATGAAGAGCTATTCGGTGGAGATGGCGATCACGTTCCCGCTATCTTTGAAGGACCAAGCCTAGCGCTGCTAACCGTCATCCTTTTCAACATCTGGGTTTACGCTGGTTACAATGCAGTGATTTTCCTGGCCGGGCTAGGAGCAATTCCCGGCGAGCTGTATGAAGCAGCCCGAGTTGACGGCGCTGGACGCTGGGCAGCCTTCCGTCATATCACGTTCCCACTGCTTTCCCCCGTCACCTTCTTCTTAAGCATTCTGGCGATCATCGGCACCTTCAAGGCCTTCGGTAGCGTGTACGTCATCAAGAATCCCTATAACGACTACGCTGATACCTTCACAATCTTGATCTTTGACTCTTTGTTCAGAGAGAACAATCGCGGCTATGCCTCTTCGCTGGCATTTGTCCTCTTCGGTGTCATCATGATCTTGACGTTGATCCAAACAAGATTATCCCGAGGTCGAGTGTTCTATGGCTAATACAAGCACAACTATTCCGGCAACGGGCCAGGTCCGCCCTGGCGAGGATGTGCGTGCCCGGACAACAAGCCCGCAGCGTCCCCAGCTCAATCTGCCGATTTTCCGGGTAGTGGTTTACATCTTCCTGACCCTGGGCGCGTTCCTATTCGTTTTGCCGTTTCTGTGGATGCTATCGACCTCGCTCAAGACTCCTAGTGAGATCGCGCAAGGAGAGTACCTGCCCAGCTCGAAATTCCTGGGGCTGGACCCGGTCACACAGGCAAACTGGGACCGTCCACTGGG
>JAADYW010000203.1 GCA_010092845.1 Chloroflexota bacterium | reverse complement strand
GTCGGCCCGGACGGGGCCGTCAGGCGCTAACGTGGCCGGTTGCGGTGTGCGTAGCCTGAGAAGCTCCCTGCTTTAGCGGGGAGAGTTGTCACATCACACATCACCCACGCCACCTCCGAATCTAGATAACCTCATGGCGATAGGGCATTGACGTTGATGCACCAAGTTTCTGAACACTCAATGCCGCCGCCTGATTGGCAAAGTGCAACGCCTCGCTTATTCCACGACCTTCAGCTAGGGCAACAGCGAATGCCCCCACAAAGCAGTCACCTGCGCCAGTGGTGTCCACTGCGTCGACGGCCCGGCCATCAACGGTCAGAATCTCATCTCGCTTGATGCAGACAACCCCCTTAGGACCACAGGTGACGACAATAGTCTGGCTAGTATGGCTGCGCAACTTCTTGGCTTGGGAAGCAATCTGCGCAGTGTTGTCAGGAATATGGTCGCTTCCACTGAAGAAAGCCAGTTCCGTCTCATTAACCACCAGATAGTCGACAAGTTCCATTAGCCCGGGCATGACCTCGCCAGCCGGTGCTGGATTCAATATTGTGATTCCCTCAGTAGCATGAACGCGCTCAAAAAGGCGATATGTCGTTTCCTGTGGGACTTCAAACTGAGCCAAGGCTACCATCTGGCGATGGATCGGCAGCAAGTCGGTGTCGGTCGGTAGGAGCGCCGAATTGCTGCCGGGGACAACAACGATGGTGTTCTCCGACGCGGCGTTGACAACGATCAGGGCGGTGCCAGTTGGCAACATCTCTGCGCGGCGGACATAGGCCAGATCGAGGTTTTCTTCTTTAAGGAATGCCGCCATCGTATCGCCAAAAGCATCGCTGCCGAGCTTGCCGATGAGCGTAACATTGCCGCCCAGGCGGCTGGCAGCAACAGCCTGATTTGATCCTTTGCCACCGGGAATGAATTGCAAGTCTTCTCCAAAGACGGTCTCGCCTGGCCGGGGGTGGTTCTGGGTACGCGCCACCACGTCCATGTTGATGCTACCGACAACGACGATCGGGTGTGGCATATTCCTCCTCCTAAAGCATACGGCTCCCCATATTGAGGAGCCATTGGTTGAATGCGCAGGAATGTCTCTCTATTGGTGATGATAGACTTCCCAGTCGAAATAGGTATCGAATGCTTCGTGCAGAATGGCCGCAGAATGCGAAGCGTTCATTGCGGCATGATGTTCAAAGCCATTCTTGCAGATATGGCGCATAAGAATCTGCAAATCAGGTACTTCGACAACGGCGCGGCTGCCAAACGTATCAAGGGGGTCATCTACAAACATACCATCACCGACGTAAGCCTTCATTGCGCCATTGCGGTCGTCGGTTGTTATGCGTGCATAGCTGAATGGGCCGGCTGGGGTACGGCCATCTACAATGCCATAGGTGTTATCGTCGCCCAGTGTTGAACCGAGAATCGGTGCGTAGCCCATTTTGAAGCTATCGTCAAAGAAGCTCTTGGCCCAATTGCCACAGTGGAACAGAACGCACTTGTTGGGATCATCACCGTAATTGTTGTTCCAGTCGACGAGTGCGCTGGGACGTCCAGAGGCTAGCTGTAGGGCGTACATGGAAACCGTGCCGGTGATATCAACTTCACATGCACTGGGCATGAGTTGTTCACTCATCATGCTCATCAGCGTACAAACATTGACCCCATAGTTCAATTGCAGCGAGTCCCAGCACTGGATTGCGGATGCAGTAAGGTCGAGGGATGCCATCCAGTCTTCAAGTACAACACCGAACTTGGCCATCTTGACCAGCGAAGATGAGGGGACGCCATCCGTTGGTACATATGCTTCTACTCGATCCAGCCTCTCTTTGACGCGCTTATCTTCGTCATCCAGCTTCTGGATCCAGCCAAATACTTGCGAGAGGTCGATGGTATTGACGCTGATGCCAAATGCCTGCAGAAGCTTCTCGCTATAGCGGGTAGTATTGAATGCATTTGGTCTGGCGCCAACTGCACCCAGACGCGCATTTTTCATTCCTTTAACAACTTGACAGACCCGCAAGAACTTGCCCAGATCAGCCTTGAACGACTCCGAGCTGGGGTGAACGGTATGTTGTTCAGTTACGCTGTACTGATATCCATACTGGTACAGGTTATTGCAGACCGTGTTCTTGCCACAGAAAGCATCCCGCCGCCGGGATGGCACAAAAGCGTCCAGGTCATCGGGATACGCTTGAACGAGGATAGGCACCTGAAGGCCAGAGAGTTTTATCGTCTCGGCAATTCCCTTTTCATCGCCGAAATTCGGTAAGCTAATCAGAATTCCATCAATCGCGTCCCGGTGTTCGCTGAACAGAGCAGCACACGCCTTGGCGTCCTGCCAGGTCTCCACCGCACCAAGCTTAGTTGTGTGCTCACTGAGGATGATCGGGGTGACGCCCATTTCCTCAAAAACTGCTAGAATATCGCGTCGGCCCTCAGTAATCAGTGCATCTGGGAAGAAATCACGATTGCCTACGATAACGCCCAGGGTTGGTTTCTTGGTTTCCATAAAATCATCCTTTTCAGAAATGGTGATTTGCTGTGCGGCTACAGGACCATCTGGACGGCCCGTTGCCAGCCGGCATAGTATTCTTGAGCTAATTCTTCATCGAGAATGGGGCTGTAGTCTTCGAATTGGTGGGCTAGCTGCTCGAGATCTTCCAGGGATCCGGCGATGCCTGTGCCAAGCATACCGGACATCACGGCGCCCAGTGCGGATAGTTCTGCCAACTGTGAAGCGCGGATCGTGTAGCGGGTGATATCGGCAACGAATTGCATCAGGAAACGATTGCTAACAGCACCGCCATCTCCGTGAATATACTGCGGGGACATACCGGAGTCGCGAGCCATAAGCCCCAGCACATCGCGCACACGATAAGCAATCGCTTCAAGCGCCGCACGGGCAACATGATTGCGTGTTGCAGATGGTGGCAGACCGACGATGGCACCCTTAGCATTCGGACGCCAATAGGGTGCACTTAATCCCACAAAAGCTGGCACGAGATAGACGCCACCGTTATCGGGCACTGATTGCGCCATGGCTGCGGTTTCCCCTGATTCTGTTATCAATTCCAGTTGGTCGCGGAGCCAGGTCAACGTTGCGCCAGTGAAGTTAATGATTCCTTCGAAGGCATAGGTTGGTTGATTGGCCAAGACCCATCCAAGAGTGGTTACAATACCGCTATCAGAGAGTTTCAGCCGATCACCAATGTTAAGCAATACCGATGATCCCGTGCCGAACGTGACTTTGGCCATGCCAGGGTAGAAGCATCGTTCAGCGAACAATGCAGCCTGAGAGTCGCCCATCACACCACAAATCGGGATCGGTTGCTTAAGGTGCCCGTTGAGATCTGTCTCATCAAAAATAGCGCTACTCTCCCGAACTGTGGGCAGAGCATCGACTGGCACATCAAACAGGTCGCCCAATGTCTGATCCCATTGCAACTGGCCAATGTCATAAAGCAATGTCCGGCATGCATTTGTATGATCTGTAGCGAAACACCGTCCATTGGTCAGCCGATAAATCAGATACGTATCAATCGTCCCAATAAGTGCATTTCCACCAGTGATCTGTTGCTTAATTCCAGGGTAGTTGTCAAAGAGCCATTTCAGTTTTGCGGCGGGGAAATAGGTATCGATCTTCAAACCGGTCATCTGCTGGTCTTGGGCATTGTGACCCTCGGCAATCAACTCTTTGCATATGGCTTCTCCGCGCCGGCATTGCCATACAATCGGATCGTGAAGGGTCCTACCGGTCGCCTTATCGCAAACCACAATCGTCTCACCTTGATTGGTAATGCTCAGGCAGACGAGATCCCTCTGCGCAGCAGGATTACGGTCAAGCAGGGTCCGCAGCGCTGCTAGCGAATTCCGGTAAATCTCTTCAGCATCGTGCTCAACCCACCCTGGTTGCGGATAATGCTGCTGATGGTCGTTTGCAGTCTTGTCAATCAGCTCGCCGCTGACACTATAGAGCAACGCCTTGGAGGATGAGGTGCTCTGATCCAAGGCAAGAATAGTCTTCATTTTACAGGCTCCGCTTGCAGTAGCTGACGTGCTGTATTTGCGAGCGCGGTCGCATTGATACCATAGTGGTCAAATATCTCAAACTGGCTTCCGGTGACCGTATACTCGTCCGGTATCCCAATAATCTTGAAGGGCAACCGAATGCCATGTTGTAGCAAGATCGCTGCACTGGCTTCACCAAGCCCACCGAAAATACTGTGTTCTTCTATAGTCACCATTGCACGGCTATGATGTGCGGCATCCAGCAGCGTCGCATGATCAAATGGTCGCAGGCTGTGCATACTGATGACGCGACATGAAATCCCCTCTTCTTCGAGGATCTGGGCTGCCATGAGTGCACGCCCTACTGGTTCGCCAATGGCGACAAAAGTGATATCGTCACCAGCTTTGATAGTGAGCGCTTCACCGATTTGAAACTGTGTATCCGGCGTATGCAGGTGGTGCAGAGGTTTTTTGCCAAAACGTAAGTAGATCGGCCTTGGGTGCGACACGGAAGCTTTTATGGCTTCTCGGGTCTCAAAATTATCGGCCGGGGCCACAATATCCAGGTTGTTAATCGCACGCAGCGCGGCAAAATCATGAAGTGAGTGGTGTGTTGATCCCAAGGCCCCATAGCTCACGCCTGCACTTATGCCAACGAGCTTTACGGGGTTGTCGGAGTAGGCAACGTCGTTTTTGATCTGCTCGAGAGCCCGTGTCGTTAGAAATGATGCCGGTGATACAGCAAAGACCCTTTTGCCGGTAGATGCCAGGCCTGCTGAAATGCCGACCAGGTTCTGTTCCGCGATGCCGATCTCGACTATCTGGTCCGGATAGGCTTTTGCAAATGGCCATAACTTGCCGGACCCCCGTGAATCACCGGTTACCACTATGAGATCGCGGTTCTCCTGCGCCAGATCAACTAAGGTGCTGGCGAATTCCTCTAGGTTTGGCCTTCCGAGTTCCATCATCTATCGAACCACCTCTAAGGTTTGCTGTACCTGATCCAACTCACGTAGCGCCTGAGCGAGTTCATCGTCCGTCGGAACATGGTGATGCCAGTTCACCTGATTCTCAATGAAGCTCACGCCTTTGCCCTTGATGGTGTTGGCAATCACCAGGTTTGGCTTGCCGGTGACAAATGGAACTGCTTTGAGGGTTTGGAGTAAGTCGTCGATGTCATTACCATTGCAGGCCCGCACAGCAAAACCAAATGCCTCAAACTTCGAGGCCAGTGGCTCGAGCGCGATGACATCTTCAGTAGGTCCCGTTATCTGCAGCTTATTGCGATCCACGATCACGACCAAGTTGTCCAATTGATAGTGCGCTGCTGTCATGGAGGCTTCCCAGCTAGAGCCCTCAGTTAGTTCGCCGTCGCCCAATAATGTGAAGACGCGATAGGAACGGCCATCCATCTTGCTCGCCAGTGCCATACCGACTGCAATGGATAAACCATGCCCCAAGGCGCCGGTGTTCTGTTCAATGCCAGGTACCTTCCGCGTTGGATGACCAATGAAGTGCGATTGATACGTGTTCAGTGTGTATAGTGCTTCTTGCGGATAAAACCCTTTGTCAGCAAGAACGGTATATAGTGCTTCGACTGAGTGGCCCTTGCTCTGGATATAGCGATCGCGATCTGGTTGCTCAAAATTGGCAGGCGATACATTCATCACGGCGTTGTACAGTACATTGAGAATGTCAATACACGATAGGCTGCCACCAGTATGGCCTGCTCCACAGTGGTGGATAATCTTCAGGATAGTCTTTCTATACTCAATGGACTTCCTCTTGAGCTCGTTTTCGGTCATCTTCGGCATTGTTCCCTAGCTTATTGGTTTACTTGGATTGGATCAGGCCAATTGTTAGTAATATGCACGCCCACGTACGTTGCTCACCCGTAGCGATAACCAATGCAGTATCCTTGGAACGCGCAGCTTCATAGAAAGGAAAACGGCCAAGAGTTTCTAGGTCCACATCTGGCATTAGTTGCCGGTATTCGCCAAAGATCGACGGTTCTGGACCGCTGTCCGGAGCAATTGCATGCGCAGCCTCAATTGGAATAACCTTCGCCAATACTTCCAACACATCGGTGACAGACAGTTTTCCCGGTGCAAGATTGAGGAATACGCGTTCTACATCGGGGCTTGCCCCGGTTGAAAATGGATAATTGCCATCAGCGATGAGTACTTTTGAGCCATGGCCCGCTGACGCTAGGGCTTTCAATATTTGAGGATGAAGAAGTTCTGAACGGATCATGCTTGGCCTCCACAAAGACGTACACCTGCGAAAGGAATTCGGGCTCGCGGGGGCGCAAAGGTTTTCCCTCCACGCCCCCTGGAGATGCGGGTTAGAGCTTCAACCCGCAAACGCGAACGGTACTATTCCACCGGGGCGAAGTTGAAGTATTCATCGACGTTATCAGGTGTAATCAAGATGCAGTCGATGGAGACCTTTTCCTCTTCGGGAAGCTCACCAGTGGTGATGTAGGTGTGAGCCTGGGCGACGGCGAGGGGGCCAAACTGGGCGACAGGTTGGAGGACGGTGGCCTGGATACGGCCGGCCTTGATCTCGTCCATGACTTCTTGGCTACCATCGAAGCCGACGACGATGACGTCGGTCATGTCAGCGGCCTGGAGTGCGGCCATAGCGCCCATTGCCATGGTGTCGTTACCAGAGATGACGCCCTTGATATCAGGGTGTTCCTGGATGAGGGTTTCCATGACTTCAAAGGCCTCGGTCTGGCTCCAGTTGGCGGTCTGCTGGGCAACAAGTTCCATGTCGGGGAACTGGCTGATGACATCGTTGTACCCCTGGGAGCGGATGCCGGCGTTGGTGTCGGTTTCACGGCCAAGGAGCTCAACGTACTTGCCTTCACCTTCCATCAGGCGGACGAACTCTTCGCCACCCAGGACAGCGCCCTGGTAGTTGTTGGAGATGATCTGTGAAGCGGCAATTCCGGTGGCGTTGATCTCGCGGTCAATCAAGAAGGTGGGGATGCCGGCTTCCTTGGCGCGCTCAATCGGCGCGATCGAAGCATCAGCGCCGGCGTTGTCCAGGATGATGGCCTTGGCGCCCTGCGCGATGGCCAGGTCAAAATGCTGATCTTGCAGGTTGGGATCGTCATCGTGGATCAGGACGAGGGTATCGTAGCCCAGCTCTTCGGCCGCGCGCTCCGCCGATTCCGCCTCTG